>JAICEG010000246.1 GCA_025924295.1 Vicinamibacteria bacterium | reverse complement strand
GACCGAGCAGCGGAAGGACTTCGACGGCGCCTCGGCGTTGCGGGAGGCGGGCATCGACGTGGAGCGTGGTGGCCACACTCAGGCGACCTTTGACGCCGCCGACCTGGTGGTCACGAGTCCAGGTGTTTCGCCCGAAGAACCCCATCTCGTCGCTGCCCGGCAGCGCGGAGTGGACGTCATCGGTGAGCTCGAGCTCGCGTCCCGATGGCTTCGTGGTCGCGTCATCGCGATCACTGGCACCAAGGGGAAGTCGACAACGACGACGCTGCTCGGTCGAATGATTGCGGCCGACGGCCGGCCTGTCCTCGTGGGTGGCAACATCGGCGTCCCGTTGTCGTCGCAGGTCGACGATTCGACGCCGGACACGATTCACGCGGTCGAAGTCAGCAGCTTTCAGCTCGAGATGACGACGACGTTCCGCCCCTGGATCGCGCTGTGGCTCAACCTCGCGGACGACCATCTGGATCGTCATCCAACGGTCGACGCGTACGCCGCCGCCAAGGCGCGGATCTTCGCGAATCAACGTGCCGGTGATTGGGCCGTGGTCAATCTCGACGATCCGACGGTGATGGCACACAGCGAAGGGATTACTGCCACGCGCGTGGGATTCTCGCCATTTGGATCGACGAGTCACGGCTACTCGGTGGACGGCGACTGGATCGTCCGGCGCACGGGAACGGCGACAGAACGGTTGTTGCCTGTGTCGGCCGTTGAGCTGAAGGGCAGGCACATGCTGGGAAACGTCGTCGCCGCGGTGGCGACGGCAGCGGTCGCCGGAATCAGCACGAGCGCGATGCGCGCCTCCCTGGCAGGCTTTCACGGTCTCGAGCACGTCATGGAGCCGGCGGGGCGCATTGGCGACGTGAGCTTCGTCAACGACTCGAAGGCCACGAACATCGAGGCGGCACGGCAATCGATTGAGAGCTTCGAGGGACGTGTCGTGGTGCTGATCGGGGGTCACTTCAAGGGAGGCGACTTCCGCGATTTGCGGGACGCCGTCCGATCGCGCGGCCGCGCAGTCGTGGCGATGGGAGAAGCGGCGCCTCTGGTCCGCGAAGCACTTGCTGACGTGGTGCCGGTCGTCGATGCCGCGTCGATGCGAGAGGCGGTCGAGCGTGGCTACCAGGCAGCGCGTCCTGACGGCGTCGTCCTGCTGGCGCCAGCCTGCGCAAGCTTCGACTGGTTTCGGGATTACGCGGAACGAGGACGCGTGTTCAAAGAGGAGGTCGCAAGACTACGTGAACGTTCGTGACGGGGGCTCGTCCGCCGAAGCTGCGTAGCAGCGAAGGTGGAAGCAGTGAGCTGTCGTCAGTCGGCCGGCGCGGGTGGGAGCTTACCGCTGGGAACGCAGGCTACCCCGGTCTGCGAGGTGAGTGTCCCATCCCACGCGCCGACTGATGACTGCTGACTGCTTGGCCCTCCAAGCGGGGATCGGGATCTTAGCCGATCCGCCGGGTCTTCAGAACAAGGCCCGGCCTACGCAACGTAGGGCGGGTCCTGATGTCCGGACCCGCCGGTTTTTCGGTCGATTCGCGGGCGTTCTGTATGGGCAGGTAACGAATGGCAAGAAAGCTCAAATCCGACCGGATCCTGTTCACCGCGGCGGTGCTGCTCGTGTGCGTCAGCGTCGTGATGGTCTACAGCGCGTCGGCCGCGTTGGCCTTCGACCGTTTCGGCCAGGCCTACATGTTCCTCACGCGCCAGGCGATGTGGACCGCGCTCGGCCTGGTCGCGCTCGCGGTCGCGATGCGAATCGACTACCGCACCTACCGCAACGAGACGTTCATCTGGTCGCTCACCGGTGCCGTGTGCGTGCTGCTCGTGCTCGTCCTGTTCAGCGAGCCGGTCAATGGCGCCCGGCGTTGGTTCAACATCGGCGGCCTGGGTATCCAGCCGTCCGAGGTTGCAAAGATCGCGGCGGTGCTCTTCACGGCGCTGATGCTCGAGCGCCGCATGCACCGCATCGACGAACTCTCGTATTCGCTGCTCCCGATTGCGATCGTGGTTGGCGCGATGAGCGGGTTGATCCTGCTCGAGCCGGATCTCGGCACTGCCGTGTCGCTGCTGATGATCGTGGGAATGATGGTCTTTGCGGCGGGACTGAACTATCGCTACCTCGTGGGGACGGCGATCGCGGCGGTCCCGATCCTCTACCTGCTGGTGGCCAGCTCACCGTATCGGCTGCGCAGGCTGCTCGCGTTCCTCAACCCTGAAGCCGACCCGCTCGGAGATGGCTTCCAGGTGATGCAGTCGCTGATCGCCGTCGGTACGGGAGGTGTGTTCGGCCGGGGCCTCATGGGAGGAGTGCAGAAGCTCTTCTTCCTTCCCGAGCCGCACACCGACTTCATCTACGCCGTCATCGGCGAGGAACTGGGTCTCCTCGGGACGACGACCGTGCTGGTGTGCTTCTGCGTCATCGCCTGGCGCGGCGTGCGCATCGCGATGCGGGCGCACGATGCCTTCGGCTCGTTCCTGGCGCTCGGGTTCACCGCGATGATCGCAGTCCAGGCGCTCGTGAACATCAGCGTGGTGCTCGGGCTGCTGCCGACGAAGGGTATTCCGCTGCCGCTGGTGAGCTCGGGCGGATCGTCGCTCCTCATCAGTCTCGCGGGTATCGGCGTGCTGCTGAACGTGTCGCAGCACGAGGAGACGAGTTGAGAACGGTCGAAGAGGTTGAGTGTCGCTATCCGTACTGATCGCGGGTGGTGGAACAGGAGGTCACCTGTATCCAGGGATTGCCGTTGCCAGGGCGCTGCTCGCGCGGGTTCCGGACGCGCAGGTGACGTTCGTCGGGACCGCAGCCGGCATCGAGTCGCGGGTGGTTCCGCGCGAGGGCTTCACGCTGGACGTGATCCGCAGCGCCGGCCTCAAGGGCAAGGCGCTGCGATCGCTGCTGCGCGGACTTGCGCTCCTGCCGGCCAGCGCCCTCGATGCATGGCGAGTGATTTCCCGCCGTCGACCGTCCGTGGTGATTGGCGTGGGTGGATACAGCTCGGGACCGGTGGTCGCCCTCGCCGCCGTGCGAGGGATTCCGACGCTCCTGATGGAGCAGAACGCGGTGCCCGGATTGACCAATCGATTGCTGGCGTCGATGGTGAGCGCTGCGGCGGTCACCTACGACGAGGGACGCGCGGCGTTTGGGGCGAAGGCGTTTGTTGCGGGTAACCCGGTCCGACCGGAGTTCTTTCGTGGGGAGGCGTATGCAGAACACAGTTCGCCGCCAGGGGCGGCACGGGTTCTAGTCTTTGGCGGCTCTCAGGGCGCGCACGCGATCAACGTGGCCATGGTGGAGGCAGCGCCGCGGCTGGTTGCCGCCGCACCTGCAGTGGCCATCACGCACCAGTCGGGAGAACGGGATCTGGAAATGGTCAGGGATGGCTACCAGCGCGCCGGGCTCGAAGCCCGCGTGGAACCGTTCCTGTTCGCGATGGATCGGGAGATGAACGCGGCCGATCTCGTCGTCTGCCGATCGGGCGCGACGACGCTGGCGGAGCTGACGGCTGCGGCCCGCCCCTCGATCCTCATTCCATTTCCGGGTGCCACCGACGACCACCAGCGCAGGAATGCGGAGGCACTCGTCAGGGCGGGCGCCGCAAAGATGGTCGACCAGCGCGATCTGACCGGGGAGCGCCTGGCGACTGAGCTGCTGGCGCTCGCGGCGAACGAGGTCGAACGTCGCCGGATGGGGAAGGCCGCGTCGCAACTGGCGCGACCGAATGCCGCAACGGTAATAGTCGACCGGATCTTGGAGCTTGCAGGGTGACTCAGAACACGAACCATGAACCGTGAACTCGGAACCGTGAACTGTTCGCGGCGGGCTTAGTCGCATGTCAGTCATGTTGGGCCGCACCCGCCGCATACATTTCGTCGGGATTGGCGGAATCGGCATGAGTGGGATCGCCGAGCTGCTGGCCAACCTTGGCTACGTGGTGAGTGGGTCGGATGCGAAACGGTCGGAAGTCACGACGCGATTGGAGCAGTTATTCGGCGTGATGGTATTCGAAGGCCATAGATCGGAGCACGTCAGCGGCGCCGACGTCGTCGTCTACTCGTCTGCCGTGCGGGCGACCAACCCGGAGATCGTGGAGGCGCGCGCGCGCGGCATCCCGGTCATCCCGCGTGCGGAGATGCTGGCCGAGTTGATGCGCCTCCGATTCTCGATCGCTGTCGCCGGCTCACATGGCAAGACCACGACCACGTCGATGATTGCGCTGGTGCTCGAGCGCGCGGGGCTGGATCCCACGGCCGTGATCGGTGGCCGGCTCAGCGCATTCGGCAGCAACGCACGGCTCGGACAGAGCGATTACATGGTCGCTGAGGCCGATGAGAGCGATCGTTCGTTCCTCAAGCTGTGGCCCTCGATCGCCGTCGTGACCAACATCGACGACGAGCACATGGACAGCTATGGAACCCTGGACGGCCTGCAGGATGCGTTCGTCGAGTTCGTGAACAAGGTTCCGTTCTACGGCGCGACGGTTGCGTGCGCCGACGACGCCAACCTGCGGGCAATTTTCCCGCGTGTCAGCCGTCGCCTGGTGACCTACGGCATCGACCACGCCGAGGCGCACGTGCTGGCCACCGACGTCGAGTTGGGCGCGTTTGGCGGGCGCTGTGTCGTGCATCGCCGCGGCGTGGGCGGGATCCAGACGCTCGGACGGATCGATCTGGCCGTACCCGGGAGGCACAACCTGCTGAACGCGCTCGCCGCGGTGACCGTCGGCGAACGCATCGGCCTCGACTTCGAGCGGGTTGCGACGGCCCTCGCCGGCTTTCTTGGCGCCGAACGACGATTCGAGCGTCACGGCGAAGTCGACGGCGTACTCGTGATCGATGACTACGGCCATCACCCCACCGAGATCGCGGCCGTGATGGCTGCCGCGCGCGCAACACTCGGGCGCCGGCTGGTCGTCGCGTTTCAGCCGCATCGCCACTCTCGCACCGCGCATCTGTTAGACGCGTTTGGTCCGGCGCTCCGTGACGCGGACGAGATCGTGCTCTCCGACATTTACGCCGCCGGTGAGGACGCGATTGAAGGCATCACGGTCGAACGGCTGGCCGAGGCGATTCGAACTGGCTCGGGACGCCCGGTGCACGTGGCACGCACGCTCGATGACGTCCTGGCCACCCTGGTGCGCATTGCGCGACCGGGTGATGCCGTGGTGACGCTGGGCGCCGGATCGATCGGCTCCATGCCGAAGAGACTGACGAAAGCGCTCGAGCAGCGAGGAGCCGTGTCATGACGCCGGTCGCCGCGCCTGCTGACAAGCGATTTCGACGTGCACGCGTCAGCCCGGCGCGCAAGCGCCGGTGGCGGCTGTCATGGTGGACGGTTGCGCGTGTGGGCGCGGCGTGCGTGGTTGTCGGGTTCGCGTTGTATCAGATGCTCGGTTTCGTCCTGGCCTCCGAGGCGCTGACCGTGACACGGATCACGGTGCAGGGCAATCAGCGCATGTCCAGGGGCGAGGTGCTCGGCCTGCTCGATGGATTGCCTGGCGCGAGCATCGTCCTGACCGATCTGGAGATCTGGCGGCAGAAGCTCCTCGCCTCGCCGTGGGTTGCCGATGCTGCCGTACGGCGAATGTTTCCGGGGACGCTGGCCGTCACGATTGCCGAGCGCCATCCCATCGGGATCGGACGCATCAAGGGCACGCTCTTTCTGATCGACAGGACCGGCACCGTCATCGACGAGTTCGGCCCCAACTATGCCGACCTGGATCTGCCGATCGTCGACGGTCTCGGCGTGAAGGTCGGAGACGAGGAAGCGCCTGACGGAGCACGCGCCGCGCTCGCAGGTCGACTGATGAGCGAGCTCGCGAGCCGGCCTGGCCTGGCGGCGCGCGTGTCGCAGATCGACGTGACCGATCGGCGCAACGCGATCGTGCTCTTGAAGGGAGACACGGCGCTGCTGCGTCTTGGCGACGAACAGTTTTCAGAGCGTGTGCAGGCATATCTCGATCTGATGCCGGCGCTGCGCGAGCGCATGGCGGGTGTCGACTACGTGGACCTGCGCTTCGGCGAACGGGTCGTGGTGCGGCCCTTGAGCGAAGGGCGCAGGCGGGGGAATGCGACGGCTCGCGTTCCCGGCCCGCGCGGCGGCTGAATTGGTGACGTGATCAAGGAGAACACGTGGCTCGCAGAGAGCAATACGTAGTAGGGCTCGACGTCGGCACTTCGACGGTCGTGTGCGTCGTCGGCGAAAGCCTCGAGGACGGCCGCCTGAACGTGGTCGGCATCGGTGTCTCGGAGTCGCGTGGCATCAAGCGCGGCGTCGTCGTCAATCTCGAGGCGGCGGTCGACTCGATCAAGAAGGCGGTTGAAGAAGCCGAGCTGATGGCCGGCATCGAGATCGACTTCGTCCACCTTGCGATCTCGGGCCCGCACATCAAAGGTTTCAACAGCCGGGGCGTGGTGGCGGTGGCAGGCAAGAACCGCGAAGTGACGCGCGACGACGTGAGGCGGGCGATCGATGCGGCCAAGGCGGTGGCGCTGCCGACCGGACGCGAGATTCTGCACGTGCTGCCCCAGGACTTCGTCGTCGACGAACAGGATGGGATCGGTGCACCCGAAGGCATGACCGGCGCGCGGCTCGAGGTCAACGTCCACGTCGTCACCGGCGCGGTGTCTTCGACACAGAACATCGTCGCGTGCGTCAATCGGGCCGGCGTTCAGGTCGTCGACACGGTGATCGAGCAGCTGGCGGCCGCTGAAGCGGTGCTGACGCCAGACGAGAAAGAGCTCGGCGTGGCGCTCGTGGACATCGGCGGTGGAACCGTGGATCTCGCGATTTTCGAGCGCGGCCATCTCTGGCACACGGCGGTCGTCGCGGTGGGCGGCGATCACTTCACGAGCGACATCGCGGTCGGGCTCCGCACGCCGATTCCGGATGCCGAGAAGGTCAAGCGCAAGTCCGGGTGCGCGCTGTCGTCGATGGTCGATGAAGACGCCACCATCGAGGTTGCCAGTGTCGGAGGGCGCAAGCCGCGCCTGATGGCGCGACGGATCCTCTCGGAGATCCTGCAGCCGCGCGCGGAGGAGATCTTCCACCTCGTGTGGGACGAGATTCGGCGCGCCGGCTACGAGAAGTCGCTCAACTCAGGGATCGTGCTGACCGGCGGCGGCGCGATCCTCGAGGGCATGCCAGAAATCGCCGAGCAGATCTTCGATTTGCCGATCAGGCGGGGTACGCCGGTCGAGGTCGGCGGATTGTCGGATCACATCAGCAGCCCGGTCTTTGCCACACCGGTTGGCGTTGCGCTCTACACGCACCGCAACCGAGTACTCGAGCCGAGGAGCCCTGGCGGAGCGTTCAGCCGTGTCGTGTCGCAGCTCCGCTCGATATTCAAGGAATTCTTTTAGATGAGTGCGTTCAGGTCGAACGGACAGGAGGTCTAGCATGAAAGAACTCGACGGGCGCAAGGGTCGCGAGGCCGAAACGCTCAGACTGACGCTGGCGCCGGAACACCGCAACGGCGCCAAGATCAAGGTGGTCGGCGTCGGTGGCGGCGGCAGTAACGCAGTGGACCGGATGGTGGAGGTCGGCCTCGGCGGTGTCGAGTTCATCGTCGCCAACACCGACGTCCAGGCGCTGGACCACAACAAAGCCGACGTCAAGATTCAGATCGGCAAGAAGCTGACGAAGGGACTGGGTGCCGGCGCCGATCCCAACATTGGCCGGCAGGCCGCGCTGGAAGACACCGACAACATCATTCAGCAGTTGTCGGGCGCCGACATGATCTTCGTGACGACGGGACTGGGCGGCGGAACGGGGACCGGCGCAGCACCGGTGATCGCCAGCCTGGCGAGCGAGCTGGGTGCATTGACCATCGCGGTCGTTACCAAGCCGTTCCGGTTCGAGGGAAAGAAGCGCGCGCTGCAGGCCGAGGCCGGGATCGAGGCGCTGCGTG
>JAICEG010000245.1 GCA_025924295.1 Vicinamibacteria bacterium | reverse complement strand
GGCACAGCACTTCCGTGTCCATGCCGTCGACATGATCGGTGAGCCAGGCCTCAGCGCTCCCTCACGACCACCGCTCGCATCGTGCGCGTATGCCGAATGGCTGGACGATGTGTGGGCGGGCCTGGCCATCGAGAAAGCGAGCATCGTCGGCATCTCGCTCGGCGGATGGCTCGCGCTCGACTTCGCGATACGACGCCCCAATCGCGTCGCCTCGCTATCCCTGATTTCTCCCTCTGGAATCGGCGGACAGAACGTCCTGTTGCTGATGAAGGTTGGCGTGCTCCGCCTGTTTGGCACACGGGGTCTGATGAAGTCTCTTGCACTCGTGACTGGACGTGCCGACGCGCTGCCGAAGCCGATGGTGGACGCGCTCCTCGTAGTCTTCCGCAGCTTCCGGCCGCGAATGGAGCGGATTCCGCGCTGCACGGATGGCGACCTTGCGGCGCTTCCGATGCCTGTCCAGGTGATCGTGGGACGTGACGATGCGCTGCTGAACTCGAACGAGACACGCGAGCGGGTAGAGCGGTGCGTGCGAAACGCCAGCGTCACCTTCATCGAGAACGCGGGGCACATCCTTCCTCCACAGACGGCGGCTGTCAGCGAGTTTCTGAAGCGGGTATCTGAGTCTCCGTGTTAGGCTCGTCGTCTCAGTCCGATCGGTCACGCCATGGCAGACAACAGGTGCACTCATATCGGCGGCATTACGGCGATCAAGCCGGCGAAGGCTCACGAGTGCGAGGAGTGCGTGAAGATGCACTCCCGGTGGGTGCACTTGCGCACCTGCCAGACCTGCGGCGTCACGCTCTGTTGCGACAGTTCCCCGAATAAACACGCCACGCGACACGCGCGGGCCACCAGTCATCCTGTCATCGCATCGGCAGAGCCGGGCGAGCGTTGGCTCTACTGTTACCCGGACGACGCGTTCGCCGAGTACTGACGGCCGTCTACCAGTTTCTCGGTGTCAGCTTCCTGCTGAACACGGACGCGCCGTTGATATCTCGCAGGTCCACGGTCATCACCGCGCTATGCGCGTCGATGTTCACTTCACCAAAGAACTGCAGGCCGCTGTACGGCGACAGATTGGACTGTCCCGGCGGCGGCGCCTTGACGAAGACGACCTGGGGTCCGAAGGTACCGTCCAGCGTGTTGGGTCCGAAGCTGCCGGCATTCAGCGGGCCCGAGACGAACTCCCAGAACGGATCGAAATCGCGGAACGCGGCCTTCGCGGGATCGTAGAAGTGCGCCGCGCAGTAGTGGACGTCTGCCGTGAGCCAGACAACGTTGCGCACACGCCGGTACTTGAGATAGCGGAGCAGTTCCGCAATCTCCAGTTCGCGCCCCTTGGCGGCGCCCGGTTCGCCGTTGGCAATTGCCTCCCAGCGTGGCTGGCCGCTTGCGGTCACGCCGTCACCGACGTTCAGTCCGATTGGCATGTCCGCCGCCACGACCTTCCACACGGCCTTGGAGTTGTCCAGTCCGGACTTCAGCCAGTCGAGCTGCTCGCGCCCGAGAAACACCGTCTCGTCACCAGGCGTCGTCTGCAGGTTCGCAGTATTGGGACCGCGATACGAGCGCATGTCGATCACGAACAGTTCGAGCAGCCTCCCGTAGTTGTAGCGACGGTAGACGCGTTGTGACTCGCGCGCCGTGAACGGCCGCATGGGCGAGTACTCGAGGAAGGCCTTGGTGCCGCGCGCGATCAGGAGCGGCACGTTCTTCTCGCTGTAGCGTGCATCGCGCGACAGGTCCTTCGAGTCGGACCAATTGTTGGTGACCTCGTGATCGTCCCACTGCCAGATCTGCGGCACCTCGGAGTTGAACCGCCGCACGTTCTCGTCGAGCAGGTTGTACCGGTAGCGCCCGCGGAACTCGTCCAGCGTTTCGGCGACCTTGGCTACCTGCGGCGTGACGATGTTGGTCCACACCTGGCCACCCTCGGCGGTCGCCGAGGCGGCAATCGGACCGTCGGCGTAGATGTTGTCGCCGCTGTGGATGAAAAAATGCGGGTTTCGCTGCCGCATCGTTTCGTAAATCTTCATCCCACCGAACGACGGATTGATACCCCAGCCCTGGCCCGCGGTATCTCCGCCCCACTGAAAGCGGAGATCGCGCCGATCGTGATGCGGCCCGTAGCTCCGGTGGGACACTCCATATGCCGGGACGATGATTCGCCCGGTGACCGGTTCGCCGATCGCGCGGTCGTTGTCGAGGCTCTGAAACGACACGCGGACGAAGACCTCGCTGCCCGGTTCGAGGCCAGTCAGATCCTGGCGCGCGGTGAAGTCGCTGGTGTCGAGCGCGTGCGGGCCGACGATGCGATACGCCTCGTTGAACTGCTCGTCATAGGACCAGTCGACCAGCATCCGTGCCGGACGATCGCTCCGGCTCCACACGATGACTGAGCCATTGTGCGGGTCACCGAACTGCATGCCTTGCAACGCCTGAGGCCGTTCCGTGTCAGCTGTGATGATGGCCGGCGCTCCCTTGGCCAACGTCCAGTGGGGAATGACGACCCCGGCAACAGTGGCGGCGCTGGCCTGCCGGAAGCGGCGGCGACGAATGGATCGATTGGCTCATTGCGGTTCCTCGTAGAGTCGGGCGGGCGCCACGAACTCTATGCAGCACGTGCAACAGCCGACGAGCGAATCAGCGACGAAGACGTAAAAATCTTCGCGGCGCCGTGACGTCAGCAGGGCATTCCGGTGGGTGTCGTGGCCGGTCGATACCGCGCGTCAGCTCCCAGGGCAAGAAATCCCACTCGCCGTAACTCTGTCAGCACCCGCTGACAGATGGTCACTTCGAGAGCCCAGAACCGGGCGGCTTCGCTGACGGTGAGCCGCAGGTTCGGGGCATTCTCGAATTCCTCGCGAATGAGCTGAACGAGTTTGCGGAACGATAGAGCGTGCATGCCGATCTCTCCGGAGCGTCGGCCTGCGTGTATGAAACTCGATGAGTTCGCAGGCCGACGCATTGCGCAACCTCTGACAGCGGGCCCCGCGTCGCGGAGCCCCCGAGATTACCTGACCACGTTCAGAATGACGCCGCCGTAGACGCGATGACCGTATCGATTCTCCTGGCCGAAGAAGGCGGGCGCATCATCCTGTGACTGCACGGCGATGAAACGATAGTCGCCGCGCAAGCCCCATCGCCCCGCGTACCACTTCACGCCGCCACCGACGTTCGTCGTCAGGAACGTGGACGTATCCGCGACACCGACCTCGGCCTTCTCGAACAGGCTCAAGCCACCGATGCCGGCGGTTGCATACGGAACGACGGACCCTCGACCGGGCGACACGATCACGTTCCCACTGTAGTTGAGAAAATGCGGTGTCGTCGCGTCCAGGCTGCCGGCAGCGAAGTCGAGACTCTGCGACACTCCGATGAGCCCGCTGACCTCGCCTTCAACACCCACGAATCGGTTGAAGTTGAACGTCACGCTGCCCCCGAGGTCGTAGTTGCCGAAGCTCGGGCCATCCGTGTCGCTGGCTTCGGTGAAGAAGGTCGCGCCCCCGGGGATGATCGTGACTTCCACTGTGCCGGGCCCCGGCCCTGCTTCCAGCGATTGTGCCTGTGCGCTGCTCGCGCCCAGAAACGCGACGACTGCCACTGCTGCGAACCAACGTGTCATGAGAGTTCCTCCGTTACATCGGGATCCCGCCGAGGGCCTTGTAGAGCGCGATGACACTGGTGAACACACCAGCCTCGGCTTGTGCCACCGCGTCTTCTGCCTGAAGCTGCGTGCGCTCCGCATCGAGCAGGGCGAGGAAATCCACGACCCCTTCCCGGTAGCGGACGCGCGCGATGGTTGCGGCGCGCGTGCTTTCGCGCGCCTGCTCCGTGAGCTTCACGAGGCGTTCCTGCTCCTCGTGATAGTTGACGAGGGCATTCTCGGTTTCTTCGAGGGCACGCAGCATGACCTGCTCGAACACCGCGAGCGACTCGCGCGTGACGCCCTCGACGCCCCGCAGACGGGCGCGTGCGCTGCCCAGATCGAAAGCCGCCCAACTGAGTGCAGGGGTGACCGCCCACGCGCGGCTGTCCGAGATGTTCAGCAGGTTGCCGCGCCCGGCCAGCAGGCCAAGGAAACCCGATACCGTTATGCGCGGATAGAGATCCGCCGCTGCAACCGCTTCACGCGCGGTCGCTGCCGCGAGCCGGCGTTCCGCGGATCGCACGTCGGGCCGCCGGCGGAGGAGACTGTCCGGCTCCCCGATGGCGAGCTCTTTCGCGAGCGTGGGATACGGCCGCGGTGACAGATCGATCGCGAGCTCTCCCGGCCTCACGGCGACCAGCACCGCGATGCGGTGGATGCGTTCGGCGATGGCGCCCCGGATCGGCGGAATGCTCGCCTCGATGGCGGCGACCCGCGCGCCGGCGCTCGCCACGTCTTGTTCTTCGCCGAACCCGGCGTCACGGCGAACCTCGGTGAGGCGCAGCGTCTCGCGCTGGTTCGTGAGGCTGCGATCGGCAACGGCCAGTTGCTGCTGCAGGCCGCGCAGCTCGAAGTAGTTCCGCGCGACTTCCGAGGCGACGCTCACCCGCACGTCATCGACATCGGCCGCGAAGCTGTCGGCGTCGGCAGCGGCTGCCCGAGCCTGCGATCGAATGCGACCGAACACATCGATCTCCCAGAAGGCGTCGAAACCGACACGATAGGTCGACAACCGGCGAGGCTCCTCGGCAAAGCCAGGTGTCGCTTCGTCGCGCTCGTCAACCACCGCACCGGCCGTCACGACAGGAAACCGATCGTTGTCGACATCGTCGAAAAACGCGCGCGCCTGGTCGACGCGCGCAACCGCAATGCGCACGTCATGATTGGCTTCGAGGGTGCGGCCGACGAGCTCGTCGAGCACCGGGTCCTCGAACTGCTGCCACCACCGGGGGTCGAACGACTGCTCCGATACGGCCGTCGCGTCGGCATTGCGCAGCACGACCGGCGCGACAGTCGGTGCGACGTAGGGCGGACGCACGGCGCATGCACTGAGCAGCGTGGTCAGCGCAATCGCGAATGAGAGTTTCCAAGTCATGATCAGTGTCCTTCCGCCGGCACTGGCCTGGCGACCGCCGGGGACGTGCGGTGCGACCGGCGTCGAGTGAGACGGCCAATGACGATGTAGAAGACTGGCGTGAGGAAGAGACCGAACAGCGTCACGCCGAGCATGCCGGCGAACACCGCGATCCCCATCGCCTGACGGATCTCGAAGCCGGCGCCCGACGAGAAGACGAGCGGGACGACACCCATGATGAAGGCCAGCGACGTCATCAGGATCGGCCGCAGCCGGATTCGGCACGCCGTAAGGATCGCGTCGAGAGCTGATTCGCCATCGTCCTCGCGTTCCTTGGCGAACTCCACGATGAGAATCGCGTTCTTGCACGCCAGGCCAGCCAGCACGAGGAAGCTGACCTGCGTAAAGACGTTGTTGTCGCCACCGGTCAGCCACACACCAGCGATGGCGGACAGCAGCGTCATCGGGACAATCAGGATCACGCTCAACGGCAGCGACCAGCTCTCGTAGAGCGCGGCGAGCACGACGTAGACGAGCAGCACGCAGAGTGGAAACACGAACAGCATCGTGTTACCCGCGAGGAGCTCCTGGTAAGCGAGCTCGGTCCACTCGAAGGTCATCCCCGATGGCAGCTGTTCACGCAGGACATCGGCAATCGCCGCCTGTGCCTGCCCCGAGCTGTGGCCAGGTGACGGTCCGCCGTTGATCTCCGCGGCGGGGTAGCCGTTGTAGTGCATGACCTGGTCGGGCCCGTAGCCACGTGTGACCGTGACGAGCGATCCGAGCGGCACCATGTCGCCCTTCGCGTTGCGTGTTTCGAGGCGGCGGATTTGCTCAGGCTGCAGCCGGAACGAAGACTCGGCCTGCGCGTTGACCTGGTAGGTCCGGCCGAATCGATTGAAGTCGTTCACATAGAGCGAGCCGAGGTAGACCTGCAGCGTCTCGAAGACGTCGGTCAGCTGCACTCCGTAGCTCTTGACGCGCTCGCGATCGACGTCGGCGTCGATCTGCGGCACGCTGACCTGGAAACTCGAGAAGAGCCCGGCAAGCGACGGCTGCTGCTGCGCCTTCGCCATGCCCGCCTGCACCTGTTCGTAGAGATCCTCGAAGCCGCGTCCGGCGCGATCCTCCACGTAGAGCTTGAAACCGCCGACTTGCCCCAGGCCCTGAACTGGCGGCGGCGGGAAGATCGCGACGATCGACTCCTGGATCTGGCTGAAGAACTGACCGTTGAGCGCCTGAACGATCGCTCCGGCCTGGAGATCCTGGCTCGTGCGCTCGTCCGCGGGTTTCAACACGACGAACGCGATGCCGGCATTGGGCTGGTTGACGAAGCCATTGATCGAGAGGCCCGGGAAGGCGACCGAGCTCAGTACCCCGGGGTGCTGGAGCGCGATCGACGACATCTTGCGAATGACTGTGTCCGTCCGATCCAACGTGGCGCCGTCGGGTAGCTGTGCGAATGCGACGAGGTACTCCTTGTCCTGCGTCGGCACGAACCCGGGAGGCACGCGCGAGAAGCCCGCGCCTGTCAGGCCGACGAGCCCGACGTAGATCACGATGGCCACCGCCGACACACGCAGCACTCGTCCAACCCCCACCGTGTAGGCACCCGAGGCGCGGTGGAAGAACCTGTTGAAGCCGCGGAAGAACCAGCCGAAGAGACGGTCGGCCACCCGTTGGACGACGTCTCGCGGGGCTCCCTGTGGCTTCAGCAGTCGCGACGCCAGCGCCGGACTGAGCGTGAGCGAGTTGAACGCCGAGATCACCGTGGAGATCGCGATGGTCAACGCGAACTGGCGATAGAACTGACCGGTCAAGCCGCTGACGAACGCGGTCGGCACGAACACCGCGCAGAGCACGAGCGCGATCGCGATGATCGGCCCGGAGACCTCCTCCATTGCCCGTCGTGTCGCTTCGACGGGTGGCAGCCCAAGCTCGATGTGACGCTCCACGTTCTCCACGACGACGATCGCATCGTCGACAACGATGCCGATCGAGAGCACGAGGCCGAAGAGCGACAGCGTGTTCAGCGAGAAGCCCATCGCCAGCATGACGGCGAACGTGCCAATCAGGGAGACGGGTACGGCGACCAGCGGGATGATCGACGCGCGCCATGTCTGCAGGAACACCATGACGACGATCACCACGAGGAGAATCGCTTCAAACAGTGTCTCGACGACGGCGCGGATCGAGTTGCGGACGAAAGTGGTCGGGTCGTAGACGATGCGGTAGTCGACCCCTTCCGGGAACGACTGCTTCAACGTGTCCATGACCCGGCGCACCTGGTCCGACGCCTCGATGGCGTTCGTTCCCGGCCGCTGAAAGATTCCGATCGCCACGGCCGGCTGGTTGTCCAGCAGACTGCGCAGCGCGTACAGGTTGGCGCCGAGCTCGACGCGCCCAACGTCGCGCACACGTGTGATCTGGCCGTCTGGTGTGGCGCGGACCACGATGTCCGCGAATTCGTCTTCGGTCGTCAGCCGGCCGCGGGTGTTGACGGAGAGCTGGAACGTCGTGTCGACCGGCGCCGGCGGCGCCCCGAGGACACCGGCGGCGACCTGGATGTTCTGTTCACGAATGGCGCGAATGACGTCTGACGTTGTCAGCCGGCGCGATGCCAGGCGATCGGGATCGAGCCAGACGCGCATGCTGTATTCGCCCGCGCCGAACACTTGCGCGCTGCCCACGCCGGGAATGCGGGCGATCTCGTCCTTCACGCGCAGGTGGGCGAAGTTCGAGAGGTACAGCATGTCGTAGCGCTCGTCGGGCGAGACGAGGTGGACGACCATGATGAAATCGGGTGTCGACTTCTCGGTGACGACACCGATGCGCTGCACTTCAGCAGGAAGGCGTGGCAGCGCCTGCGCGACGCGGTTCTGCACCTGCACCTGCGCGTTGTCGAGATCGGTGCCGAGCGCGAACGTGACGGTGAGCGTCATCCGG
>JAICEG010000244.1 GCA_025924295.1 Vicinamibacteria bacterium | reverse complement strand
GCTCGAGCGTCAGCCGGCGTGCCGGGAATATTCGGTCCTCGCTGCCGCCGCGGCGTGCGGCGTGCCGATCTACACCTCCTCTCCCGGCGACAGCTCGATCGGCATGAACGTGGCCTATCACGAGTTGATGAACGACAGTCGCCTGATGATCGATCCCAACAAGGACGTCAACGAGATCTGCGCGTTCATCCTCGCGGGAAAGAAGAACGGGTGCGTCATCCTTGGTGGGGGATCGCCGAAGAACTTCTATCTGCAGGGACAGCCCACATTGTGGGAGGTCTACGGGATTCCCAAGGGTGGCAACGATTTCTTCATCCAGATCACGACCGACCAGGTCGTGTGGGGTGGGCTGTCGGGCGCGACGCCCGCCGAAGCGGTCAGCTGGGGCAAGGTGAACCCGGGCGTGCTTCCCGACACAGCGGTCGCCTACGTTGATTCGACGATCGGCTTCCCGCTCTTCTGCGAGTACGTGGTCGGCTCCCAGCGCAATCGACGGACACGGAGAGAGCTCGTACACAAGCGCGACGAACTGGTTGCTGCCCTGCGAACGCAGGCAAAAGAGAGCGTCGAAGCCAAGGCGGAACCGAGAACGTAGAATCGAAGAACCTGGAGCCGGGCCCACAGCCGAACGCCGAGAGTCAGGAGTCAGAGCCAGCATGGGCACGCTCGCTTCCGAGTTGGGCGGCTACGCCGAACGCGTATCGGGACAACCCAGGGTCTACGTCGACGCCAACGTCCCGGCCGGCCTGGTGTCCTTCATGCGGCAGGCGTTGCACTGGGATGTGCTGTTCGTCCTCGAGCATGAGGAGTTGCGACGTGCCTCGGACGGCGAGCATTTTCGACTTGCCCGGCAGCTTCGTCGCACGCTCATCACGCAGGACCGCGACTATCTCGACGATCGAAAATTTCCTCCACGCGAGAGCGGTGGCGTGCTGGTCGTGTGGGCGCCAGTCGAGAAGGGATTGATGGCGCTGCTCAAGCGCGTCGATCGCGAAGTTCTCCGGCGCGATGGGATCCAGCACGGAACTGTCGATGGGATGGTCGACGGCTCGCTTCCGCTCGAGGGCCGCAAGCTTCACGTGCACATCGACTGGGACGGAGAGACAATCGCACCGTGATCGTCGTGAGCGGTGGCGACCTGATTCTGCCCGGGCGAGTCGTCACCGAAGGCTCGCTCATCATCGACGATGGCCGCATCGTGGCCGTCGAGTCGCGGCGTGTCGATCTGACAGGAGCAACCGCCGTCGACGCGACGGATTGCTACGTTGCACCTGGCTTCATCGATGTTCACGTGCACGGTCTGCATGGGCACGACACGCTCGACGGCGCTGGTGCAGTCGCGCGTATTGCAGCGCTGTTGCCGCAGTACGGTGTGACGGCGTTCTGCCCGACGACAGTCGCCTGCAGTCCTGAAGACCTTCGTGCCGTCCTGCATCAGGTGCGGGAGGCTCGCGTTGCACCGGCCGGCGGGTCTGCGCGAGTCCTGCCGGCTCATCTCGAAAGCAATTTCATCAACCCCGAATACAAGGGAGCGCAGCCGGCCGATTGTTTGCGCGTGGCTGCCGGCGGCGATCGTGATGGTATGTTCTCAGGGGGCGACATTCTCGATGTGATATCAGTGTGCCGCCCCGACGTCGGCATTGTGACCTTGGCGCCCGAGTTGCCCGGCGGCATCGACCTCGTGCGATCGCTGGCTGGCGCGGGTCATCGCGTCTCACTCGGTCATTCCGGATCCGACTACGAGACCGCGATGGCCGCCATCGACGCAGGTGCGCGTCATGCGACGCATCTCTTCAACCGCATGTCGCCCATGACGCATCGCGCACCGGGACTGCCAGGCGCGCTGCTGGCGAGAGAAGAAGTGGCGGTGGAACTCATCTGCGATGGACACCACGTCCATCCGTCGATGTGCCGCGTGGCGGTGGCGGCCAAGGGCGCCGACGGGGTCATGGCGATCACGGACGCAACGTCCGGAGCCGGCCTGCCGCCGGGTGCGCGGGCGCGTCTCGGAGGTCGGTCGATTCACATCACGGAGCAGGCGGCCTTCCTCGAGGATGGCACGCTTGCCGGCAGTACCCTGACGATGGACCGGGCCTTTCGAAACATCGTCACGAACTTCGGCGGTTCGCTCGTCGATGCGACGCTTCTGTGCTCGACCAGCCCGGCTCGAGCGCTCGGCCTCAGCGGTTTTGGGGTCCTTGCCGATGGTGCCGTGGCGGATATCGTCGTGTTGGACCGGGCGTTCCGCGTCAGACGGACCTTCATCAATGGCGAGGAAACGAAGGTTTCGTGAACTCCGCCGCGCAGTGTCGCGTCTAAGTCGGGTGCAGAACGGAAACTTACCCGTCAGCCTGATGACCCAGAGGTGCCGAATGGCTACGTTGCGTCTCGTGCAGATTTTCGCAATCGTGATCGCCGGCGCGTCGATCGGCTGCAGCATCGACGTCCAGGGCAGCCAGACGTCGACGCGCGAAGAGAAGCAGTTCACCGTGTCGGCAACCGAGCCGGTCGATCTGAAGATTCAGACCTTTGACGGTCTCATCGCGGTGCGATCCTGGGACAAGAACGAAGTGCTGGTCGAGATCGAACGTCGTGGTCCCGATCAGGCCAGTGCGGAAGCACTCACCGTCAACCAGTCCCAGGAAGGCAACCGAATCGTCATCGAGGCGCCCAGTCCCGGCAGCCGGCGAAGCGTGATCGGTTTCGGAAACTGGGTATCCCAGTCGGTGAACTTCACCGTGACGGTGCCCCGCCGCGTACAGCTCGGCGCCCGCACGGGCGACGGGTTCATTGAAGTCCGCGACCTCGAAGGCACTGTCGACGTCAACTCCGGCGACGGCCGCATCACGGCGTCGAACGTCAACGGTCAGCTGCAGGCCCACACTGGCGACGGCCAGATTCGGATCGACGATGTCACCGGGCGCGTGGAGGCGGACTCGGGCGACGGTACGATCGAGATCGCGGGTCTTCTGAACGAACTCACGGTGCGAACCGGCGACGGCTCAGTGCGGGTCGATGCTGCGGACGGCAGCAGCATGAAAGGCGACTGGCGAGTCACCACCGGGGACGGCCGGATTCTGATGCGTGTGCCAACCGGGTTCAATGCCGAAGTCGACGCGTCGACTGGTGATGGGACCGTTCGCGTGGAGGGAGTCAGCAACGAGCCATCCGATCGCGATGAATCGGAACGCAGGAGGGTGGTCGGCCGCCTGGGGTCCGGAGGTGCGACGCTTCAGTTGCGAAGCGGTGACGGATCGATCGAAGTCAGCCGGTAATTCCGAATGCGGAAATTCAGAACGCAGGATCCAAAAGCAGAGGACTAGCGAAGGGGCTGCCGGGCGTACTGCGTCCGATCCTCGACACCCGCTTCGTTGAATGCATCCCGCCGCTCGCGACATTTGCTGCATCCGCCGCAGTGCAGACCGCCGCGGGGGTTCATACAGGACAGCGTCAGCTCCAGCGGGATCCCGAGCTCATGTCCAAGCCGGATGACATCCGACTTGTGCATGTGCATGAAGGGCGCGTCGATGGCGATCTCGTGCGCGAGCCCAATCGACACGGCCCGGGCGAGCGATTCAAAGAAGTGACGCGTCGCATCCGGAAACGGATTGCCTGCCAGCGTGCCGATCGCGATTCGTCCAATGCGATGCTGTGCGCAGTGAATCGCGGCCTTGCTCAAGAGGACGAGATTGCGCCCGGCGAGGTAGACATCCTCATCCGGCGTATCGAAGGCTGGCGGCGTGCCGAGCAGCGCCCAATGACTGGGCGGATACAGATCCGCCACTGTGAAATTCAAGTGGGCGAGCGCGTGCACGTTCCGGAATTCCGGCGTCGCAAGCAGACGGTCCACAGCGGCCAGTTCGTGTTGCTCCCACGCGAGACCGCAACTGACGTAAACCGGGTGCACGAGCGACGCGCGCGCCTCGTGTACCGCCAACACGGCGCTGTCGAGGCCGGCCGAGAAGAGGACAGCGACTCCCAATGCCGATAAGATTACAGAGTTATGTACTCGGTCACCAAGCGCCTCGATTTCTGTTACGGCCATAGGCTGCTCGACTACGACGGCGTCTGCAAGCATCCGCACGGGCACAACGCCGTGGTGGAACTGGAAATCCAGACGGAAACGCTCGACCGGCGCAACATGGTGGCCGACTTCACCGACATCAAGCGCGCGATGAAAGGCTGGATCGATCGCGAGCTGGATCACCGGATGATCCTCCGTCACGACGACCCGTTGGTTGCGTCGCTGCGATCGCTGGGCGAACCGGTCTACGTGCTCGACAGCAATCCCACGGTCGAGAGAATCGCACGTCTGCTGTTCGACATCTCACGCGAGCAGGGACTGCCAGTCGCGCGCGTCACGGTATGGGAGACCCCGACCTCGTGGGCGACGTATCGGGCCTGATTGCCTTCGATCTCGATGGCACGCTGATCGATTCCCGCCGCGACCTTGCCGACTCCGCCAACCAGCTGATTACCGAGTTGGGCGGCGCACCGTTGTCCGAGGATGCCGTGGCCGGTATGGTCGGCGAGGGTGCCGCCCTGCTGGTGAAGCGGGCTCTCGATGCAGCCGGTCTCCAGCACCCGGCGTTTGCGCTCTCGCGGTTCCTGGAGATCTACGACACGCGCCTCGTGAATCACACGCGCGTATACGACGGCATCGTGGACGTTCTGCAGTCGGTTCGTCGTCACGCACACCTCGGTGTGCTGACCAACAAGCCGACGGCTCCCACCGAAAGGATCCTGGACGCTTTTGGAATCCGCGATCTCTTCCAAAGTGTGATGGGTGGTGACGGTCCGCATCCGCGAAAGCCGGATCCCCAGGGCCTGCTCGCCATGATGAAGGCCACGGGAGCCGTGCCGGAGCGTACCGTGATGGTTGGCGATTCGGGGATCGACTACCAAACGGCTCAGCGTGCCTCCGTGCGCTGCTGCCTCGTGTCCTATGGATTCGGATTTCGCGCATTCTCCCGTGATCAGGTCAGCGACGGCGACGGTGTGGTTGATGATGCGGAGGGATTGGCCCGGTGGTTGGATTCCTGGGTCAGGAGCTAGCAGGCGGCTGACACACGCGGCCTGAGGAAGAGATTTAGGCTGAGAACTCCTTGCGGCGCGTCGGCCCATATGTCATATTTGACATATCCCCTATGGCCAAGAGCTCAGACAAGCCGCTCGTCTGGCTCCACGGCGAGGTGAAGACGCCGCCTTTCAGTGCCGAGGCGCGTGTCGAAGCCGGATTTCTGTTGCGACGGCTTCAACAGGGAGAGGCGCTTGGGCTGCCCCTGTCCCGACCGATGCCGAGCGTAGGCGGGCAGTGTCACGAGCTACGGATCACTGACCGAACGCAGACCTGGCGCATCATGTACTTCGTGGCCCCGGATGCCGTCGTGATCCTCGGCGTGTTCAGTAAGAAGACGGAGACCACGCCCAAGGCTGTCATCGAGATGTGTCGACAGCGTCTGGCATTGTACCGGCGGGCGGCCTCGGAGAAGAAGTGATGAAAACAACCAAGCGGACACGCTTGGAGCGGGCGGGGTGGCGCGTCGGCACGGCCGCACAGTTTCTAGGACTCACGCCGGAAGAACAGCAGTTCGTCGAACTGAAGCTCGCGCTGGCCGGCGGTGTCCGTCAGCTTCGCGAACGGCGGGGTCTCACCCGGGGCGACTTGGCCAAGCGCCTCGGCTCGAGTCAGTCGCGGATTGCCAAGATGGAGGCGGCAGATGCCTCGGTGAGCCTTGATTTGCTGATGCGTTCGCTCCTCAGCATCGGCGCAACGGCAAACGACATCGCCAAGTTGATCAAGAAAGCTGAAGCCGGACAAGCAGCCTGACGTTGGCGCTCACCCACGACGGGCGGCGTCGGGTGCAGCAATCACATTCTTCCGAGGTTGATCGCGACATAGATGCCACAGCCAGCATTCCCCCCCGCACGAATGCCTGCGAACGCCGCGGATCACTGCGACGCACTCGCAGATAAACACAACTGCTGCTCCGGGAGAGCGGCACCTTTCATCGCCGTAATCCTGCAGTAAATCATGTCAACCGTGTCCGCCCGGCCGGGAAGACGGAACTGCCGGCCGTGAAACACGATGAATGTGAGCAAAGAAAGGAGGCGCCCTGTCGGTTATCGAAGGAGGCTCCCGAACGACAGCGCCACGAAGAACCCGTAGAACAGCGTCATCACGACGAGCGCGACGCGCCGCCACATCGGTGGCCGCACGTGCGGAGGCAGCAGCCGCGTGTTGATGTAGAGCAGATGCGGGGCCGCGATGATGAAGATCAGGCCAGCGATATTTGCGCCGAGCTGCAGCAGCACGATCGGCTGGGCGAGTTGCATGGCAATGAGTCCCCACACGACGAGGACTGCCAGGACCGAGTAGTACACGGCCCGCACATCGCCACCGCGCCATGCGCGCACGCGACGGCTTCCGGTCCAGAGGATGTCCGCGATCGCGCGCACCATCCCTTCCAGGTTGTCGAGTTGCGTCTTGAACAGCAGCCACGCACCGAGGAACGCGATGATGGCGCCCACGCCCGCGCCCGCGCGGCTGCCGATCGCGTCGGCGAGCGCCGCGCTGATGCCGAGGCCCTGGATGTTCGTTCCACGCGGCAGGAACGTCACATACAGAAGCGCCGGCAGCACCATGCCCAGCACGGCGCCCGCCCAGAAGAGGCCCCACTGATCGGCGGAGATGATTCGCCACCAGCCCTGCCAGCGATCCGTCGACGTCGCATCACGCTCGAAGACGAACCCGGTATGTGCGACCGTGCCGCGCTCGCCCGATGCGGCCGCCGGGATATAACCGGCTCGCTCACCCATTCCATAGCCACGATCGCGTGCCCAGTTGGACAGGACGATGTTCACGACGCCGCCGGATCCCGAATACGCGACGAGAGCGCCCAGCAGGAAGAAATCTGCGCCTGCTGGCAGCGGGTCGAACGTTCCGCGCGTGAGGTCGAAGGCGGCAAAGCCGGCGGCGGCCTCGAGCCACGTGCCCGCCGGCACGTAGAGCAAGGTCAGGATGAGGAATCCACCCAGGATCGTGACGACGAGTACCCAGTTGAGAATCTCGAGGGTGCGCTCGATGCGACGGCCGATCGTGAGGATGGCCACGCAGCCGAGGAACGCGACCACACCAATCCAGAAGATCGCCGCAGCATCCGCCGCGGTGGCGAGGCGCTTCGCGAAGAGGAAGAAGATCGCAGCAGCTGCCGTCCCCGCCCACGCCGGCCAGCCGACCTGCAGGAAGTAGAGCGCCGCATACACCCACGCCCATAACGTGGACGACGGCCGCGTGCGCATGAAGCCGGTGAACACGGGTTCCCCGGTCGCCAGCGTGTAGCGCATCACCTCCGTGTTGAAAATCGTCTGCAGCGTGACCGCGACGATGACGACCCATAGCAGTGAGAGGCCATGAGCCACGAACGCCGCGGGGCCAAGGAGAAACTCGCCGCTGCCGATCGAGACGCCAAGCGCAATCACGCCCGGCCCGACTGCCCCGATCCATTGAAATCCTCGTGGCCTCGGCGGTTCGGGCAGTTCTGCTGGCTGCCAGGGCTCGAGGCCCGAGCGCGCCTCGAGTGGCGTCGGCGAAGGAGGTGTCAAGGCCGGGGATTATAATTCGCGTCCACCGGAGGGCATCGTGAGAAACATCCTCGCAGTCGTCGGCATCGCGGTGCTCGCGATCGTGGCCGTGGCGGTCGGTCAGGGATCTCAGGCCGCCAACGAGGCGCTGTGGGAGGCGTCTCGCGACGGCGATACCGCAGGCATCACGGCCGCGCTCGCGAAGGGTGCGGACGTCAACGCCAAGTCGCGCTACGACGTGACCCCGCTGATCTTCGCGGCCGGCAGCGGACGGCTCGAGGCCGTCAAGCTGCTGGTGTCGCGCGGAGCCGACGTCAACGCGCAGGACACTTTCTATCGCGCGCGTGCAGCGGACATGGCGATCACCAACGG
>JAICEG010000243.1 GCA_025924295.1 Vicinamibacteria bacterium | reverse complement strand
TCGAGGTCCACGAAGAGCAGGTTTCCTCCACAGGGAACACCAGCGAGCAGCGCGAGGCGCGACCAGCCCTCTTCGGGCGGAAGGCTGTCAGCCACACAGATCGAACCGTGGCGATGGCCGGGAGCGTAACTACGTTCCACCACCAGGAATCGATGCGAGCCGGATTGTTGCCACTCGCCATCGAGGATCTCTGCCGGGTCAGAAGAACCCCAAGCCGGGTCCTGCTTTATGGACCCGCCACCTGCACCGGGGCGCACAATTCCGCGCAGCCGATCTGTGATTGAGCTCACGCCGGGAACTCCCGAGCGGCTGTCTCGATCAGATCGAGGATTCGCAACGCAACTGTCTTGGCCATCGGGCCGGTGTTTCCGATCGGCCCCACACACGCAGGGCAACCACTCTGACACTCGCAGGCAGCGATGAGATCGCGCGTCCGCCGCCGCAACTCCTCATCGAGTGCAAACAGCGGCTCACTGAAGCCGATGCCACCCGGGTAGTTGTCGTAGATGAAGATGCGAGGCTCATCGGACAACGTCACCGGTTCTCCCGTGCGGGTCAGCTCCGGGCTGTCGCCTTCGTTGCCACTGCCGATCGAAATCCCGATGTCCTGACGGTCGCACATCAGCAGCAGCTGAGCGATCTGCCGCATCGCGAACGACAAGCCAACGACACCATCCCGTCGATCGTCGGAGGCGAAGGGCAACGCAGCGATCACCGCCGCCGGGATCGTCAGCCAGTAGGCGGTGGTGTGCATCTGCTGCTCGGGAAGATCGAGCTCGCCCGATCCGACGTTCTCGTTCGTATAGAACTTGATCTTCTTGAACCCGACCACACGCGAAGAGACGTGAACCTCGCCGTGCGATCGAGGCGCCGCCGTGGCAAATGCCTCGAGGACGGTGATCTTGGTGTACGTGATTGCATCCGTGTAGTAGTCACAGTCGATGCGACGGACGTAGGCCTTGCGCCCCTCGAAGTCGAGCTTCTCCACTTGGTACAAGACGCCCTCGACCAGGTAGATCGCCTTCTCGTGCAGCGTGGCCGGTCCGCTCGTGAAGCTCGTCTCGCCGATGACATCCGACCCCTGGGTCGTATCAATGACCACGAAGTTGTCCGAGGACACCGATCGAAGGCTGACGGCGTCAGCCGGATAGGACTCATTCGTCCACTGCCAGATGCCCTCGCCGCCCTCCTCTGCATCCGTTCGATGAACGAACCCGCTCTCCTCGAGCACCCCCAGCACCTCTTGCAGGTTGTGCCTGCCGTACTGCTCCGAGGTGGTGAACGGCAGCTCGAACGCCGCACACTTCACGTGGTCGACGAGGATGTGCAGGTTGTCCGGGTTGATGAGAGCGTGTTCGGGCGCCGCGTCGAAGAAGTACGACGGGTTGCGGACGACGAACTGATCGATCGGCGCGCTGCTCGCCACGAGGACCGCAGCCGAACGGCCGCTGCGCCGGCCGGCACGGCCCGCACGCTGCCATGTCGCGGCAATGGTGCCGGGATATCCGGCCATCACGCAGGCGTCGAGCGCGCCGATATCGATCCCGAGCTCGAGCGCGTTGGTTGAGACCACCGCGCGGACGCTGCCCTCGCGCAAGCCTTTTTCGATTTCTCGTCGACGCTGCGGCAGATACCCGCCGCGATAGCCGCGGATCTGATCGCGCGTCCCCGGCGGGCCCTCGAAGTCGTCTTTCAAGTAGGTCGTGAGAATCTCGGTGGAGAGACGACTCTGCGCGAACACGATGACCTGCAGCCTGCGTTTCAGGAACTCGGCGGCAAGACGACGGGTCTCTGCGAGGTACGAACGACGGATGCCAAGCTGCTGATTGACGACCGGCGGGTTCACGAACAAGAACCACTTCTCTCCCCGTGGCGCGCCGCTCTCGGACACGAGCTCGAACGGCTGCTCGACCAGCGCTTCGGCGAGCTCGCGCGGGTTGGCGATCGTCGCCGATGAACAGATGAACGTGGGATTCGAACCGTAATGCCGGCAGATTCGGCGCAGGCGGCGCAGCACGTTCGTGAGATGGCTGCCAAACACGCCACGATAGGCGTGCAGTTCGTCGATGATCACGAACTGCAGGTTCTCGAACAGCTTGGCCCATCGCGGATGGTGCGGAAGGATCCCCGAGTGCACCATGTCGGGATTGCTGAGCACGACATGGGCACGGCCCCGAATCGCGCGCCTGGCATCCTGTGGCGTATCGCCGTCGTAGGTGAAGACACCAATCTCCAGGTCGCTTCGGCGTGAAAGCTGATCGGAGAGCGCGTGCAGTTCGGCCAGCTGATCCTGGGCGAGCGCCTTGGTCGGAAAGAGATAGAGCGCCCTGGTCGACGGGTCTCGCAATACCGAACTCAGGACCGGCGCGTTGTAGCACAGCGTCTTCCCTGATGCTGTCGGAGTGGTGATGACTACGTTGCGGCGAGCCAGCGCATGCTCGATGGCAGCCGCCTGGTGGGTGTAGAACCCCTCGATCCCACGCTCCCTGACGACGGCCCTGAGCCGTTCGTCGAGCTGAGTGATCTCGGGTCCGAACTGCGCCGAACGGGCTGGAAGGCGGCGTACAGCGGTAACCCACGCATCCGGTGAATCGGGCCGCTCGACGGTGCCGCCGGTGAGACGGTCGAGCACGAGCGATAGCGCCTGGTCCCCGCCTTTGGGCGCCAGCTCGGTGAATGACCGGTCAACCAGTGGCTGAGAAAACGTCGCCCCCGTGGGTTCCGGCATGACGCACGATCATAAGGCGAAACTGGCGATGGTTCAACGTTCCGAGTTCACGGTCAGGGGTTCCTGTTCTGCGTTCCGGTTCTTCGTTCTTTGTTCTTCGTTCTTCGTTCCGTATCGCCCGTGGTACCGTGGCTGGACGCATGCAGGATCTGTCACATACCGATCGACGATTCAACCAGACCCAGGACCGATACGCAGCCGACGACCTCGAAACGATGCAGGAGGCGCGGCGTTACGCCGAGCACGTCTTCGGCCTGCTCCGCCCCTTCATTGGCCGACGCGTGCTGGAGGTCGGCTCGGGAATCGGCACCATGACCAGCCGCCTGGTCGACGTCGCGGACGTCGTCCTCGGTATCGAGCCGAACCCGAACTGCATCTCGCGGATTCAGGAGACGATGCACCGCCATCCACGCTTCACGCTCCGCACCTGCCATCTCGAGGAGTGTGACAGCAATGAGCTGGCCAGCCAGCGTTTCGATTCGGTGATCTGCGTTAACGTGCTGGAGCACATCGCTGACGATGCCGCAGCGTTGAGGGGGTTCAAGCGGATCCTGGTGCCCGGTGGCCGCGTGCTGATATTCGTCCCGGCGGTGCAGGCGGCGTACGGACCGCTCGATGCCGAGCTCGGTCATCATCGCCGTTACTCGAAGCGCACACTGCGCTCCGCCTTCGAGGCGGCCGGCCTCGAGCTGATTCGGCTTCGCTACACCAACCCGATCGGCCTGGCCGGTTGGATGTACAACGCACACGTCACCAAGTCCACGGCCCATAGCCTGTCGCAGGTGAAGTTGTTCGAGACGTTCGTGGCACCGTGGGCGTTGCCGCTCGAGCGGATCCTCCCGCCGCCTATTGGACTATCGCTCGTGGCGGTGGGGGTGAAATCAGACCATTGAGGATTGGTGATTCTCGATCTTTGATGGGTTGGTGATTGGAGATTTTCGATCGCATCCAAATCAAAGATTGTTGAGAGCCAGCTCAGATCGAACTGGATCAAAGTCCCTGTCGCGCGCGAGCCGCCACCTGGTGAACGCAGGCAGGCGCTCGAGTGGCAACGCCAGGTGCTCGCGCGTGCGCTCGACGTCGCCGCATCCGGCGTAGAGCGCCGCCATGTAGTAGCGCGTCGCCGGATCGTCGCCTCCGTTTGCCACGCGCCGCGTGTGTGCCTCGATCGCCATGTCGCCAAATCGATCTGCCGCTTCTCGATCGCCCCGCGCACGCTGCAGCGCGCTGAGCTTCTGGTGCAGCTCGATCAGCATCCGTTCGCGAAGCGCGTGGTCGCTGGTCGTGACGAACTCCAACTCGCGCCGGTACTCGACGTAGGCCGCCTCGTAGTTGCCGCGCAGATAGTGCACGTAGCCGAGACGCGCGTGCGCACCGACGATCAGCAACCCCTCGGTGCCCGAGATCGCGCGCTCCTGCAGCTCGATGGCTTGCCGCGCCGACGCCTCTGCCTCGTCCAGGTTCCCGCTCAAGGCTTCGAGCATCGCGAGCTGAAGGTGCGAATACCCGCTCTCGGGGTTGAGCGCAATCGAGCGGCGCAGTTCGGCAACGCCCTCGGCAATCATGCCGCGGTACAACCAGAAGGCGCGGGCGAGCGTCTGGTGCACATCAGCGTTATCGGGATCGAGTTGTTCGGCCGCTTCGAGCGCCGCCATTCCCTGGTCGACTTCACCCAGTTGCAACAGCGCACTCCCGAGCCAGACGTGCGCATTGGCCAGTGCGGGATTGAGAGCGATTGCCCGACGCGCCTGCTCCATCGCCTTGCGATGCAGATCGGGAAGACCGAGGAACAGCCCCTTGAGGTAATAGGCGCCTGCCAACGCCGACCACGCCGTCGCGTACGAGGGATCGAGCGTGACGGCGCGCTCGAAGAGCCCAATCGCGCGATCCATGGCCTCACGTCCCGCGGAGCGCAGGTTCAGCACGCCGCGCGAATAGGCCTCGAAGGCTTCGACCGAGCGGGTCTCGTCGCGCTCGATCGCCTCGGCATCCTCGCGTCCCAGTTTCACGTCGAGTCCGCGGCTGACGTTGAACACGATGCGATCCTGCAGCTCGAAGATCTCGTCGACGCGCCCGTCCACTTTCACCGTTCGAATGAGCTTGCCGGTCAGCACCTCGACCAGTTGCGCGGTGACCCGGATGCGCTCCCCCAGCCGCTGATACGCTCCCGACACGACCCACCACGCACCGAGCCGCCGCCCGATCTCGACGGGCAGATGCTCGCTGGCCCTTTCGGTGGGGCGCATCGCATTCAGCAGCTCCGAGATCTGCCCGCGACTGATGACCGCGAGGTTCTGCACGTTCTTGAGATCCGACGTGACCGTTTCGGCGATGCCCGTGCCAATCCAGTCATCGGACGGAGCGCGCGTGAGGTTGGTGAAGGTGAGCACGGCAATGCTTCGCTGACCGGTTTCGATGTTCGGCGCCCGCAGACCTTGTGTCGATTCGTTGACTTCGAGCCGGCGCGCGACCTGACGCAGATCGATCTGAAGCTCGCGAGCTGATTGATAGCGATCCTCGGCCGCCTTCTGCAGCGCCTTGCGAAGGATGCGTTCGAGTTCGGCCGGCACGTCGGAAATGATGCGGGAGACCGATTCCGGCTCGGCGTGAAAGATTCGATCGAATGTGTCGGCCAGCGTCGCGCCCCGGAACGGAAGGCGCGCCGTGAGCAATTCGTACAGCACCACACCCAGCGCGAAGAGATCGGCGCGATGATCCACCGCTTCGGCGCGTAACTGCTCGGGAGCCATGTAGGCGATCGTGCCGAGCACCATGCCGGGTGAGGTCACGAGCAGCTCAGAAGTCGAGCGCAGGTTCTTCTCGGTCGATTGCGGTGCATCCATCTTGGCGAGGCCGAAGTCGAGGACCTTCACCAGGCCGCGTCTGGTCTGGATCAGGTTGCTGCTCTTGATGTCGCGATGAACGATGTTGCGTCCGTGCGCTTCGTCGAGCGCATCCGCCACCTGGGCGGCGATATCGACAGCTTCGCTGATCGGGACGGGACCACGCGCAATCCGATCGGAGAGCACCTCGCCCTCGACGTACTCCATGGCTATGAACAACTGGCCGCCATAGTCGACGAAGTCGTAGGTCACCGCGATGTGCGGTGATCGCAGAAGGGAAGCCGCACGCGCTTCGCGCAGCAACCGCGCCCGGCTGTCGGAATCGCGCCGGCGATCGGCATTGAGGAACTTCAACGCGACTTGCCGGCCAAGCCGCGTGTCGTCGGCAACGTAGACTTCGCCTGAACCGCCGGCCCCAAGGCGCTCGCGGATGTTGTAATGCAGGATGGACTGCCCGGTCAGAGAACTCGCGGCCACTTGATCCTGTGAGACGTGGCTATCGCCACAGAAGGTCCATTGTAGCGGCGACAATGGATCCGTCCCATTGTGATGCTACAGTTCATCAAATGCCGACGTCCTTTCGTACGAGATTGAGATCGGGCGAACGTCTGATAGCCCCGCTGCTCACGCTGAATTCACCGCCCGTGTTCGAGCTGCTCGCTGAGGTGGGGTTCGACTGGCTGTTCATCGATGCCGAGCATTCTCCGCTCGACACCGCCCAGATGCAGGCCCTGATGCAGGCCGCCGGTGCCACCCCCTGCGTCGTCAGGCTGTCGGCCAGCGACGACCTGCACGTCAAGCGCGCACTCGACATCGGCGCCGCCGGGATCATCGCGCCGCAGGTCAACTCTGTCGCGCATGCGCAACGGATCGTCGAGGCGGCGAAGTACGCGCCGGCCGGCCAACGCGGGCTCGGTATCGCCCGTGCGCATCGCTACGGACTGCGCGTCCGTGAATACATGCAGAGCGCAAACGACGAGACGGCGGTGATCGTCCAGGCCGAGCACCGCGATGCGATCGCGCAGATCCGCGAGATCGTACGCGTCGATGGCGTCGACGGCGTGCTGATCGGTCCGTACGATCTGTCGGCGAGCCTGGGCCGCCCTGGCGCCGTCGATCATCCCGACGTGCGTGATGCCATCGCACGCGTACGGGACGCCTGCCTGGAGGCGAACCTGCCGATCGGGATCTTCGGTGTGACCGCTGACGCCGTGAAGCCCTACATCGAGCAGGGATTCACGATGATCGTCGCGGGGGTTGATACCGTGCTCCTGGCCACTGCCGCCACCTCGCTGCTGACTGCGGTCCGACAGATCCCGCGACAGGCTCCCGTGGAGACTCGCTGAGATGAGCGGCGCTGAGTCCGACGCCACCGATCCCATTCGACTCCTCAACCAGGTCGCGCTCGGATACATCTTGTCCGCGTCGCTGAACGTCGCGCTGGAACTGCGTATCGCCGATCGACTCGCGGATGGCCCGCGATCGTCGGCCGAACTGGCCAGGGACGCCGGCGTGACCGAAGACGGCTTGTACCGCGTGCTGAGGGCCCTGGCGAGCGCGGGGATCTTCGAGGAACAACAGGAGCGCACATTTGCGTTGAACCCGACGGCAAGCCTGCTGAAGCGAGGACCCGCATCGCTGCATGACGTCGGTCTCTGGATGACCGACCCGTTTCACTTCCGCGTCTACGCCGAGATGCTGCACTCGGTCGTCACCGGACAGCCGGCCGTCGAGAAAGTCACCGGCATGCCGGTGTTCGAGTATTTCGCGCGCGAGTCCCAGCTGTCGACCGTCTTCAACAACGCGATGACGTCGTGGAGCGGGCCGACGGTCGCTGCCGCACTCAAGGCGTACGACTTCAGCGGCATCCGCGTGCTCGTCGATGTGGCGGGGGGACATGGGCACGTGCTGACGTCGGTACTGCGACAGTACCCGGCCATGCGCGGCGTGCTCTTCGAGCTCGACCACGTCATCGCGGGCGCGGCACCGCTCATCGCGGCCGCGGGCGTGGCCGATCGTGTCGAGACGGTCACGGGTGATTTCTTCACCGCCATCCCTCCCGGTGGCGACGCCTACATCATGAAAAACATCATTCATGACTGGGACGACGATCGAGCGATCGCGATCCTGAAGAACATCAGGACGGCTTTCGGCGATCGGCGCGACGGCAGAGTCATCCTGCTCGAGGCGGTCATCCCCCCAGGCAATCAGCCCGACTTTGGAAAACTGATCGACCTCGAGATGTTGTTGATGCCCGGCGGCCGCGAGCGCACGGCGGATGAGTTCGCCTCGCTCTTTGCCCGCGCTGGTTTCGAATTGGCGCGTATCGTGCCTACAGAGTCGCCGCTGAGCGTGATTGAAGCCCGCGTGACGTAATGTCCGGCTTCCCTGGGCGCCGTAGCACGAAGGCGAAGGCGCCGGTCGGACGTGACAGGTAAACCACGAAATCTGGAG
>JAICEG010000242.1 GCA_025924295.1 Vicinamibacteria bacterium | reverse complement strand
CTCGACCTTGAATGCCGTCTCCAACGGACGTGCCGAAGTGATCGTCGGCCGCGGCTCGTTCACCGAGTCGTTCCCGTTGTTCGGCTATGACATGTCCAACTACGAAGCGCTCTTCGAAGAAAAACTGAATCTCTTCGCCGAACTGCTCAAAGGAGAACCGGTCACGTGGAGTGGGCGGCTGCGCTCGTCGCTGTCGAATCAGACCGTGTATCCGCCGATCGACGGCGGCACACTGCGCACATGGGTCGCCGTGGGCGGCAGCCCGGAGTCGGTTGTCCGCGCGGCGCACTACGGGCTGCCCCTGATTCTCGCCATCATCGGCGGCGGCGCGCAGCGGTTCACCGGCTACGCCCAGCTCTATCGCCAGATGCTCGAGCGATTCAACAAGCCGGAACTCCCCATCGGCGTGCATTCGCCAGGGCACATTGCCGCCACGGACGAACAGGCGAAGGAAGAGTTGTGGCCGCACTACGCCGCATTGATGAACCGGATTGGCGCCGAACGCGGCTGGTCGCCGATCGGCCGCGCGCATTTCGAGCGCGAGGCTGGTCCCGATGGCGCACTCTATGTCGGATCGCCGGAAACAGTGGCCGCGAAGATCGTCAGCACGATGAGACTGCTCGGCCTGTCCCGCTTCGAGCTGAAATACGCCAACGGCCCGATGCCGCACGACAAACTGATGACCAGCATCGAGCTGTACGGGACGAAGGTCGTACCGCTGGTTCGCGAACGGCTCGCTGACTAGCGGGCCGCTGAAACGCGCCGCTCTTCGTTCGCTAGCGCGACGCGGACGAACGCGCGCCGAGGATCCGCACGCCGCCTCCGCTCGTCCGCAGACGCAGGATCTCCCCGCCGCCGTTGAGATCGCCTTGCAGCGATGTCGTCGGCTTGCGGAACGGCTTCGACGGCCAATCGGCGCTGTCATTCTGAACAGCACCGCGAGTCGTCACTGGCAGCTCGGATTCGACGTCACCGCCGGAGGTGCTGGCGTCGATCGTCAGCGCCACCGATGGATCCAGCTCCGCCCGCAGGCCACCTCCCGACGAGGAGAGCAAGCCGCCATGGTTGTTGCCCGCAGCAAATCGCACCGTAACCGGTCCGCCACTGCTGCGCGCTTCGACCCGGCCGCCTGCCTCGCGGATCCGAACCCCGCCACCGCTGGTCGATGCGTACAGCTCGCCCGACACGCCATCGATGTCGATCCCGCCACCGCTGGTCGTTGCTCTCAGGTCGCCGCGGACGTCGACGATGTCGATGCCTCCACCGGACGTGTTGATGGCAACGTCACCGCGGATGCGGCGCATCCGGATCGAGCCGCCACTGGTCTTCCCGTCAACCGGGCCGTCGATCTCCTCGACCCGCAGGCTTCCACCGGACGTGCGAAGGCCCAGGCGGCCGGTCAAGCGCGATGCTTCGATCGACCCGCCTGACGTGTTGAGATCGACGGTCGTCCGTGCGGGAACGCGAATGGCGAAGTGGGTGTCGTCGTTGAACCACTCCCCGGCCCAGAAACCTCTCAGCCAGCTTCCCTTCCGTTTGACGATGACCGACGCGCGACCGGCGCTCTCCTCGAACCGGAGATCGTAGAAGTCATCGAAGTCCTCACGATCTGATGTCACCGTCACAGTGACTCCCGCAGTCGAATCGCCGGTCAGGGTGACCCCGCCGACGTCGGAGTCGAGCGAGAACGTTCCACCCGGCTCGAGAGCCAGGCGACGTTCAGTCCTGAAATCCGCCCGGATGGACGCTTCGAGAAACGCCATCCCAACCAACAGGAGCAGGAGGACCTTTGCGCGCTTCATCGCTCACTCCTTCGAGGACCAGTAGGGCGGGTCCTGTTCTGCAGACCCGCCGGGTTTCGTCTGAACAGAAGACGGACACCGCAGGCGCCTGGTTCACAGCTCCGGTATCAAGCGGCATGCCCGTCAGATTTCGAGGAAACTCGCGAGCTGAGGCACTCGATCCCGTCCAGGTACGGGACCGCTCGTCCCACGAGCGGTCACATGCTGGCGATGCCCGTGCAGGTGCTGGGCTAAGATCGAGGGACGTTTGAGCACCGCACCAGCCCCTGCCCCCAACAGTTCTCCCGCGACTGCTGAGCCCGTGCCATCGGCCCTGAACCGGATCGCCGCGGCACTGACCTATCGCGACTTCCGGGTTCTGTGGTGCGGGGCATTCCTGTCGACGATCGGCACGTGGATGCAGAAGGTCGCGCAGAGCTGGCTGGTTCTGACGATCACCGGCACCTCGTCGGCGTTCTTCCTCGGCCTGGATTCGTTTCTCGGCGAGCTTCCGATCCTGCTCTTCACCGTTGTCGGCGGTGTCGTCGCCGATCGGCGCGATCGCCGCCAACTGCTGTTGTTCTCGCAGTACGTCCAAATGGGAGCGGCCTTCACGCTGGCCGCACTGGTCTACTGGGATCTGGTCCATATCTGGCACGTGCTGGCGCTGTCGGTCATCACCGGCCTCGCGCAGGCGTTTGGCGGGCCCGCATACCAGTCGCTCCTGCCATCGCTCGTCAGCAAGGATCACGTGCCGAATGCCATCGCATTCAACTCGATCCAGTTCAACCTGGCGCGCGTGATCGGACCGCTCTTTGCCGGAGCGGCGCTGGCGGCGTTCGGCATGGTCGCGTGCTTCGGGTTCAACGGGCTTTCGTTCCTGGCCGTGATCGTCGCGATTCTGTCGCTTCATGTCCGCCACGTGCCACCGGCCGTCACGCGGCGCATGCGAGACGAGTTTCAGATCGGCTTCGAATACGTGCGCAAGCATCCGGCGCTGCTCTGGCTGGCCATCCTTGGGTTCGCCGCGACGTTTCTCGGCAATCCCGTGCTCACATTCCTTCCACTCTTCGCGCAGGATGTGCTGCACGGTGACGTTTCGCAGTACACGCATCTGATGTCGAGTGCCGGCGCTGGCGCCGTGGCCGGTGCACTGGTGGTCGCATGGCGCGGCCGCTTTCCGCACATGGGCCGCACCGTCCTGTTGATACAGGCGACCTTTGGCGTGATCGTCGTGCTGTTCGCGATGACGCGCTCCTTCTGGCTGAACGCGGGGCTCCTGTTCGTGGCAGGCGCCTGCATGGTGATGGTCTTCGCCACGCTGTCATCGCTGGTGCAGCTCAACGCGCCCAATGAGATGCGCGGCCGGGTGATGAGCCTCTACATGGTGGCGTTCCGCGGTGGGATGCCGCTCGGCAGCCTCGTCAGCGGGTGGCTGGCCACGATGACGAGCGCACCAACCGTGCTGACCGTGAACGGCCTGGTGCTCACCGCCGTCGCCCTCATCGTCCTGGTGAACAACAAGGCGATCAGGGAACTCTGACGCTGTCGTTTGATCGCCCAAGGACCGAGAGCTTGCGTCGTTACCTCGCCGACCCAAAGACGAACCCAATCGAGCGTTCGATGGGGTTGTACGCCGTGCCGAAGTCGGGTGCGGTGACGTTGTTCTGGATGTCGCGCCCGGCAAACGAGCCGAACACGTTATAGACCTTCAGGCCTGCACGAAAGCGGTACTTGCGGAACTGCCACGGCCGCGAGAGTTGAAAGTCGAGCGTCTGCACCCTCGGGAGACGCCCCGCACGACTGCGCTCGCCAACGAAGTCCTGATACTCATCGACGGCCGACCAGGGGAACCCTGATCGCAATTCGAGGACCGGCGCGAAGTCCCACTGCCCGGGCAGGCCGAAGTTGCCGCGCACGATCACGCGGTGCCGAACGTCGGTCGGCGACAGGTTGTTCTGATTCTCGCGCACGAGCGGGTTCTGGATATTGCCGAAGAACGAATCGTAGTTGTTCAGATCGGCAGTGCCGCGCGCCCAGACGTACGACACGGTGAGATCGCGCCGTGCGCCGCCGAGGTAGCGCGTGGTCGCTTCGAGCTCCCGGTATCCCGACGTGCCGGTACTGGACAGCTGGAGCTCTCCGTCAGCCGGACTCGGCACGACGATGTATTCGTGAGAGCCGGTGCGCCTGAGGAATCCCAGCTTGAACAGCAGCCGTCGCCCGAACCGTTGATTCAACTCGACATTGCCGACATACGCCTCCGGCGTACGCAGACTGCCGGCGATCACATTGTCGAAGGCCACTGCCGGTCCGAGGGGCGTGATGCCATCGGGTCCGAACCGCGACACGACGCGCGATTCGAAACTCGGGAACGCTTCGACGTTGAGCGCCGTACGCTGAACGAATTTTCCAAAGCCGCCGCGAATGATCGCGCGGCCTTCCGGCAGCACCGTGACCGCGGCGCCGGCGCGCGGCGACCAGTTGTAGCGCTTCACGATCGGATCGCGATCCATGCGCAGCCCGAGCTCGAGCGTGATCCGGGAACCGAGTCGCCAGCGATCCTGGGCGAACACTGAAAACTCCGTTCCCGCAACTTCCTGGACCGTGGCCCCGGCAAACTCGGTCCGCTCGGCGAGCGAGCCGTCCAGACGTCGGACCTCCACGGGACGTGACAGGCTTTCACCCTCGTATCGCGCCCACTGCAGGTCGGTACCGACCTTGACGACATGCTCGCCGCGCCAGTTGTGAATGAGGCTGATGGACTCGACCCACTGCAGGCTGCGAACGTCGCGCTCCTGCACGTTGAAGTAGTTCCCGCTTTCGGTTTGCGGCGCGTAGATCAACGGCGACTCGCCATCGGGCCCGACTTCGATCTCGAACCGTCGGCCGGCCAACGTCGTCTCGAGCACCAGGCTGGGCGATAGCGCAAATCGATCGAGTAAGCCGGCGGACCACCCTTCCTGCCTGAAGTCGGGCGCGACGTCGGGCGGGCGGAACGTGTTCATCGTCGCGCCGTCGATCTCGCGCGGGAAGATGATGACGCCGCCGCCAAGCGTGTGGCGTGCCGAGACGACGGTATCGATGCGAGTGAAGGAATCGAAACTGGTGAGCTCGATCTCCGGCTCGTCCGGGAGGCTCTTGACGGGTGTCCCCACGTAGCGGAATTGAAAATCCTGCGCGAGGAAGATCCGGTCGCGCCGGATCGGACCGCGAATCGAAAACCGTGGCTCGAAGCCGCGGATGGCGGTCAACCCCTTGCGAAACCGGGGAGCGAGGTTGCCCGGCTTGACCTCCCATTCGTTGGTCCCACGCCGGGTTCGAATCTGCGTCACGCTCGTCGAAAAGCGCCCGTACTCCGCGGCAAACGGGTTGGCCAGGACTTCCACCGACTCGACGCTCGGCGCCGGTAACTCGAGATCGAAGTCTCCAGTCGAGGGATCGTTCAGGCTTGCGCTACTAACCTGGAGTGCGGCCTGCGTGGGTTGTCCGCCCTTGACTCGCAGCCGTCCATCAGGACCGCGGACCACACCTGGCAGCATCGGCATCAGGCTCTGGAAGTCGTCTCCTTCGAGCGGCGAGGAATCGAGCAGCGAGCCGTCGAGCATGTCGCTCATGGACACCGGCTGAACGCTGTCGGTTGGCGAAGGCGACTTGGCAACGACGTCGACAGTCGGAACCGAGAAGGTCAACTGGACGTCGAGCAGGATGTTCGTCACCTGGCCTGCGCGAACGCTGAATTCAGTCGACGAGCTGTCGATGAAGCCCGCCCGGATGGCGGTAATGGTGTATCGCCCCGGCGGTACGTCCGGAAAGGACACCTGCCCGTTGCCATCGCTGAGCGTCGTGGCCAGCACCGTCCCGCCGGGCTGTTCTCGCAGGTCGACCTGCGTCCCCGGCAACTGAACCGTGCCTTCGAGCGTGGTCACCGTCGCTACGACTCGTCCTGACGTCGACGTCCTGGTGTCTTGTGCCGCCCGGCCCGCGCCCGGCAGCGCAACGGCCGCGAGCGCAAACAGAAGAAGTGGAATCGTGGTCATCAAAACGAGGCCCTGTGGAAACTACGTCATAATCCCGGCCAATGCCACCCCAATTCACTGCGGTTCCCGTGGCGCTGCTCGTGTCTCTGCAAATTTCATGCGCCAGTATTTCTCCGCAAACTGTCGCGACGGCAGCGGCGATCGGCGCGACTGCACCGCTGGCCGATGTGGTCGCCGAGGCGCGCCTTCTCGACCAGCCGTCCAACGCCGCCCGGCTCGAAGCACTGCAGGGCCTGCTGAAGAAACGCGGGCTCGCCTTCACACTGCAACCGTTCGCCAACAGCGCGCGCCAGCGTGATGGACGCGCAGAGGGGCAGAACGTGCTGCTCGAGCCTTTTGGCGGCGACGGTCCACTGATCGTGCTTGGCGCGCATCTCGACGCAGTTCCGCTGAAGGAGGGCGGCCAGAGTCACGGCATGGTGGACAACGGCGCCGGCGTCGTCGTGGTCACCCGTGTCGCAGAGGCGCTGCGTGCGCACCGGCTGCGTCATCGCATCCAGGTCGTCTTGTTCGACATGGAGGAGAGCGGGTTGCTGGGATCGGCGTTCCTTGCGAAGTCGCTCGATCGCACGAAGGTGAGCGTCATGGTGAACGTCGATATCGCGGGCTACGGCGACACGATCCTGAGCGGACCGACGACAGCCGCCGGCAGCGCCCCGCTGCACCAGGCGCTTGCGCGCGTGTGTGCAGCGAGGGATTATCCCTGCCTCCGGCTCGCCAACTTTCCTCTCAGCGACGATCGCAGTTTTCAGGCGGCCGGCATCCCCGCGATCTCGATGGGGGTCCTCCCCGCGCTCGAGGCTCATCAGGTCTGGCTGCTGCTCAACGGAGGAAAGGAATCAGGGCTGGCACCCGGGTTCGCGCCGGCAATCCTTCGCACCATCCACACACCGGACGACACGGCCGACAAGCTGAGCGCGGAGGGCATGACCCGCATCTACAACGCGGTTCTCGGACTAATCCTCGAACTGGACGCATCCTGACCGCTAACTACGCTTCCTGCAGGGGCCGATAAATACGGTGCGCACTGTACGAGTGTCGGAGACTCGTGCGAGCGTGCGCAAGTACGAGGAGCCAGGTGCAGGAGCGGCAAGCACAAACAGCCAACAGCAGATCCGAGGGCAGTTCGGGTGCCTGGCAGTGTCCCTCGTGCGCTCGGAACATTCCGCGGCACGTCGAAGTGTGTCGCTGCGGCAGCGAACGCCGCCGTCTCGAAGCGCTCGGCTACAAAATCCAGATCGCACAAGCGCCAGTCAATCCCGCCCCGGCGGTTCCGCGCCGCCGCGTCGAGCACCACGGACTGGCGACCACACTGGTGGGCTACCAGCTGGATACCGATCTCGCCGTCGGATGGCGCGTCGTCCTCAAGACGTTCTTTGTCATGGCGGTCGTTGCCAGCGCCGGGGCGCTCGTTCACTTCACGCATACCGAGCCGCTTCCGGTGCGAGACAACATCCAGGTCCTGAACACGCTCGACGGCTTCACGCGGACGGCTGAGCCGCAATCCGGCAACACGATTCCACTGTTCATCGCGAGCGTCGGCAGGCTCGGCGTGCTCAGCGCATCAGGCACACCAGAGGACCCGGTGCGGGCGCTGCAGGAAACAGATCTCCGGCAGGGGTTCTGTTCACAGAGTGTGGCGAAGCAGGTTCGCTACGAGTTCCCCGGTTACTACGAACAGTGGCCGGACGACAAACTCGAACGCGTGGTCCTTCAGAAGTACCCGGAGTATGCCGAGCGCCTGTGCCTGCTCTCGCATCGCCTCGATGCATCCGCCGATCAGGTGATCAAGTACGAGTTGAAGCCGCGGACGCTACTGGGCCACGCCACCCTGTGGTCGCGGACGGCTTTACTGACGATCTTCTTTGCCGCGATCTGCCTGAACGTCTACTACCGTCTCATCGTCGGTCGGGTCTCACCGGCCGAGGCCTGACACTCGCTCGCCGCCTCGGCGTTGAGCGGGAGCTGGATTTGGTCGAGACTTGGCTACGATCGACGTGATCGTGATGGAAAGACTGACTCCGATACTCGTCCGCCGGGCGACCGTCGCCGATGCGCCGCAGGTGGCGGCGGTCCTGAACGCCGTCATTGCCGAGGGCCGCTACACGCTGTTCGACAAGCCGTTCTCCGACGCGGAAGAAGAGGCGTTCATCAGGTCGCTCGGCGATCGTGCCGTGCTGCACGTCGCGGTGGCAAACGAGTTGATCGTGGG
>JAICEG010000241.1 GCA_025924295.1 Vicinamibacteria bacterium | reverse complement strand
TAGCCGATGAGCAAGTCCGACGAGTCCCCGTCGACCCGCTTGAGGCCTTTCTTCGCCAGCTCGTTGTCAACCGAGCCCCTCACCTGCTGTTCCTGCAGGTCGTTGAGTGTCGCCTCACCCTTGATGGGCACCCATCTGTAGGTCTTGAACTGGGTGAAGTCCACCTCACGTGCGAAGTTGTAGCGCACGTCCTGGGCCAGCGCGCTACTCGTGCCGGCCAGGAACAGCACCAGCGGAAGCAGACACAATCTCTTCATAGCTCTCTCCCTTGGAAGGAATGAATCATCACGACACGTGAGCGCACAGGTCGCCGACAGAGAGGGAGCATCTCTCATGCCACGGTCGGTCGAGCCGCGTCGCTCGCGCGCACCTGTGCGAAACCGGTCCAGCACGCGGAAATCCTTGGGTTTCGGCCCGATCGGTGACGAGTAATTGGAGAGCCCGGCCACGCAGATCGCGTCAGCGCGATAGCCGGCAACGTAACCCGCGTATTCCCGTGGTCGCCGTCTCCGAGATAGTGGAGCGCCTCCGTGGAGTCGGAGGCAACTCGCCAGGCGGCAGACCTGGAGGCGCTCGGTTCCACGCGCTCGAGACCCGAGCCTCGCCCGCGACAACCGTGGCACGCCGCCTGCACAGCGCCACATCATGGTTACCACGGCGATCCCTTACATCTGGAATCGAATCAGGTCACTTTCGGCTGCCGCAGTCGCCGCCCCCGCAACGGACGCGTGCCAGTGACATCGCGCCCTTTCCTCATCTTCAGCCTTGGCGTCGCGCTGCTGGCGGGACCGGATGTTGCCAGCGCTCAGTCACTGACGGATGTCGCGGCACACGCCACCATCGGAGAGGAACCTGTGCTCGACGGCTCGGCCGAAGACAATCGCAGCGGGACGTCGATCGAGTCATCTGCGGCGAGTGAGGCGTTGGCAGCCGCACAGGAGCCCCCGCCCGCTGACAACCGTCCACCTGGCTGCCCCGGCTGCCCACCGCGGCGCGTCGGCAGTTCGCTCCTCTGGGTCACAGCCGTCAACGGCGTCTACGAACTGGCAAATCTGATTCGCGGACAGGACACGGCGAAGATCACCCCGGAGACGTGGTGGATCAACATGAAGCGTGGCTGGGAGTGGGACCTCGACGATTTCGCGGTCAACCAGATCGGCCACCCGTACCAGGGCAACAACTACTTCACGACCGGGCGCGCCAACGGTCTCAACTTCTGGGAGTCGGCCGGCCTGACGGCATTCGGCAGCGGCACCTGGGAGTACTTCGGGGAGACGAATCAGGCCTCGCTCAACGACTTCATCAACACCACGCTGGGAGGAATCGCCCTCGGCGAGATGTTCCATCGCACGGCCTGGCTCGTGCGTAACACGCAGGCCACCGGGCGCTCCCGCATGTGGAACGAAATCGGCGCGATGGCGCTCGACCCGATGTCAGGGCTCATGCGGTTCATGTCAGGCGATGCGTCACGGGTAGTCGAGAAACCTGCCGAGATGGTGCCTGACAGCCTGAGCACCGTCATGTCGTTCGGAACACTGTGGCGAGGCTCGAACACCGAAGCGGTCGAATCAGACACCTACGGTTTCTTCGAGACCGATCTCCTGTATGGAGACATCATCTCGGGAGCGAGCAGGGTGCCGTACGACGCCTTTGCCGTGCGCCTCAGTTTTGGCGGCGGCTCCGGCTTCAGCGAGGCACGCGTCCGCGGACGGCTGTTCAGCACGCCACTCGGCGGCACGATGTTCACCATCGCGCAGCGCTATCAGTTCAATAACAACCCTGCCTATCGGTTTGGGGCACAGGCGTTCGAGGCGTCCTTCATCCGTGAGCGGCGGTTCACCCCGCGAACGTCGATGGTTGTTCTCGGTGGCGGAGGTCTCACCGTTCTTGGTGCCGTCGACTCGATCCCGCTCGAGGGGATCACCCCGGAGCCGGAGCCGCCACCTGACGCCGGGCAGGGGGTCTCGACCGGGCCGCGCTTCTACGACTACGGGCCGGGAGGAAATCTCACGGCAACCTTCCTGCTCCGACGCGACAATCGAAACATCCTAGGCGCCACATGGGAGCTGTACCACCTCCACGTCCTGGACGGCGTGCGAGCCAACCACATGCTGCAGCGCGCACGCGTGGACTTCACCTGGCCCCTGAGAGGTGCGCTTGGAATCGGCGGTTCGTACGAGTTCTTCTCTCGTAACACGTACTACGAAAACGACGCCGGCAAGGCGACCTATCACTTTCCGCAGTACCGGGTCTTTCTGACATGGACGGCGTCATGACGCGCCCTGTGATTGCGGTCATTGCAGTGGTGGTCGTGCTGATCCTGACTGGCGGGATCGCCCAGGCGCAGATCGCCGCACCGAATGCGACATTCGACGGACGTCGCCCCTTCGTCGTCGTCGGCGGCGGATCGACGACGCTCCTCGGCGACTGCACCGACTGCCCGGCTGACACCTACACGCACTCGGGCGGACTCTTCGGAGGGGTTGGCTCGTCGTTGACGAGACGAACAGCGGTCGGCTTCGAGGTGTTCTGGATGCCGGCCGAAGCGGCAACCGGCGAGCAGATCAGAACGACCTATCTCATGGGCACGTTCGTGTTCCAGCCCTGGCGATCGAAAGGGTTCTTCTTCAAGGCGTCGACTGGGATGGCGCTGGTCCGCAACTGGGTCGTCGACGTCAACACCGAGGACGTCTTCACCTCCAAGGCGTTCGCGCTGGGTCTTGGTGCCGGATGGGAGTGGCCCCTCGCGCGCAGACTGTCCGCCCAGGTGATTGGCTCACAGCACGTGGCGACGCTGGGCGACTTGACGACCAGCAATCAGACGACGGTCGAAAACGTCGTCGGCAACTTCTGGTCGATCGGCGGAGCGATCGTGATTCGCTAGTGCTTCGGTCGCATGATCCCCAGCTTCGCCATCCGCGCTTCGAGCGTCGTCGGCTTGAGGCCGAGGACGTGCGCGGCCCCGGAGGCTCCGCGAATGCGCCATCCGGCGCTGTCGAGCACGCTCAGGATGTGCTCCTTCTCCACGTCGTGCAGCTTGAGGCTTCGCCTGCCGGCGGGGCGTGACACCGACGGCAGCGGCAAGAACAACTGCGTGCCGGTGCTCACGATCATCGCGCGCTCCACGACGTTGCGCAGCTCACGGATGTTGCCCGGCCATGAATAGGCCTGCAGGACCGCCATGTCCTCACGCGAGATCGTTTCGACCCGCTTGCCGAACGCCTTCGAGAACTCGTCGACGAAACGCCACACCAGCAGCGGAATGTCCTCGATGCGCTCACGCAGCGGCGGAACCACGATCGGAAAGACGTTGAGCCGGTAAAACAGGTCCTCGCGAAACGCGCCGTCGGCGATCCGTTTATCGAGATTGCGGTGCGTCGCCGCGATAATCCGCACGTCGACGTGGACGCCCTTCGGGCTCCCCAGCCGCTCGATCTGCCGCTCCTCGAGGACGCGCAACAGCTTGACCTGCACGTCCGATGGCAGTTCACCGATCTCGTCGAGGAAGATGGTCGAATGATCGGCCAGCTCGAACCGTCCGATCTGGCGGGCGAGTGCGCCGGTGAACGCACCCTTCTCACGGCCGAACAGCTCGCTCTCCATCAGCGTGCTCGGAATCGCCGAGCAGTTGACCCGCACCATCACGCGCCCGCGGCGCGCACTGAGTTCGTGAATGTGTGTCGCGATGAGCTCTTTGCCCGTGCCGGTCTCGCCGAGAAGCAGCACGGTCGAATCGGTGGCGGCCACCTGCCGTGCCTGCTCCAGCACGCTGCGAACCGCCTGGCTCTGGCCGATGATCACGCCGGTATCGGTGCGCTCCTGCACTTCTCGACGCAGATAGGCGCTTTCCACCCGCACCCGATCGCGTGTGTGCTCGATCTGCAGGATCGCCTGGCGCAGCGTTTCATCACTTTCGGTGCGAGCCAGGATGGTGGCGAAGACAGCCCCCACCACGTGCAGGGTATGGAGCGTGTCTTCCGTCCAGGAACGTTCGCTGCGAAGCATCTGGACGCTGAGCGCGCCGACGATCCGCCCCGCAACCGAGATTGGGACGGTCACCGCCGATTGAATGCCGCACGAGTGGTAGCCCTCCCGGTCCACCGGGTTCTCGACTTCGTCGAGCTGCGAGAAGGACAGCACCTGCCCGGCGAGGATCGTGTCCCGTCCGGCCGGGAACCGTTCGGCAAGCGGCGTCGCCGGAACCGGCGGGTCGATGCCCGGGCGGCCCCACCACGCAATCGGACCGGGCTGGAGATCGCCGTCCGGAACCCTGAAGAACGTGCAGCGATCGACGTCGAGCGATTGGCCGATGAGCCGAATGCCATCGCGAATCGCCTCGATCACCTGGTCGGGCGGCTCGTTCACGAACTTGATCGACAGTCCGGCGATGAGGCGCTCGAACTCGAGCTTCTGGTCGACCGCCACGCTGGCCGCGCGCTCGATCTCACGCCGCGCACTGACATCGACCACGGAGGCGACGACATAAGCCGTCTCTCCAATCCGGACCGGGTTTAGATCGACTTCGATGGGAAACTCACTCGCGTCGCTGCGACGGCCCAGCAGCTTGCGATCGTCACCCGACGATGAATGGTCCGCACGCTCGTCTGGTACTGAGCCGGGAAGAAGCAACTCGACCGGCCGGCCAAGCAGTTCGGCGCGCTCATAGCCGAATTGCCGTTCGATCTGCTGATTGGCCAGCACGATAGTGCCATCGGGTCCGATGACCAGCACACCGGTGGGAAGCCACTCGGTCGCAACCCGGAGGACGCGGAGAAAGTCGTCACCCGGCGGGCTCACCCTCGCGTCGCGGGCAGCTGGCGCCTTCAAGCCGGAGCGAGGCTGCCCATGGACCGCATGAAGCGGAAGCCGTGCCCCGTTATCGGAGACGCTCGCCGGCGAACCGGCCAACACGAACATCTTCGTTTTCGTGCTGTCGACAGACGACGAGCCGCCAGAGATCGCTCGCATTGCAGCCTCTCGAAATTCTGACACTATAAATGTCCGAAAGAGGGGCGGCCCATCGCCATGACCGCACCGATTCAGTTCAGGGATGCTGCAACTTTGGAGCCGAGACCCGGGCATGCCCAGAGTTTGGTATCCGCCAGAGATCTAGGCGAACGTGGGCGATGGCAAAAATCATCCACCCACGGATAGCCCGCAACGCCCCACGGCATGCCGTGGGCTGACCCGGACGACGATCCTACCGGCGGCAGACGGCCGCCGGTCGAGGACTCGCGGGTTTCAGAAGTCGACGGTGACGTTGAACCGCAGGAAACGGGGGCTCAGCACGCTGGTCGGGCGCAGCCATGTCTCTCCGTCAGTGGCGAAGTTCTGGTTGAATGCCGTGCCCGTGTTGCTGTTGAAGAGGTTGTACAGATCGAGCCCGATGTTCGTCCTGGTCGACCCGAACCGAAGGATTTTCGCAACGCGCAGATCGACCGCGTTGACGCGCGGACCATACACTTCGCCCTGCTTCACGATGTTGACCGTCTGGGTGGCGGCACCACCAGGGAGCGGTCGACCGATGGCATCCTGGACCTGCTGGGATGTCACCTGGTAGTTCGCATTCATCGAGAGCCCGTTGGTCGCAACGGCATTCTGATCCGTCTGCGGAACGGTGTTGGCAATCGACCGCATGATCGCGCTCAGTTGCACGTCGATCCGTGGAAGGACATAGCTGACCAGGCCGCGGAAGTTCGTCTGCCAATCCTCATCGATCGCGCACGCATCGACCTGGTTGATGCCCGCACCAACGCCGACCGCGAGAGTCGCCTCGGGCAACTTCTCCTGCACCTCGCACGTGTCGCGGATGCCACGGCCCGTCGTCGCGCCTCCCTGGAAGACGAGGCCATTCGCCATCCGCGCGTTGACATCGTAATCGAAGCCGTGCCAGTAGTAGGTCACGTCGCCGTAGTCACGGGCAAACGTGAAGTAGTTGTCGACTGCTCCAAACTTGTTCTCTTTGACGACGAAGAACGAATACGGGTAGCCACCACCGTCGGGCAGGTCGGGATGGCGGGGCGCTGTGAGCGTGACCGTATCGAAGTCGGCAGGACCCACCGCCCGGTTATCCGTGTAGTAGAAGTTGCCCCACGAACGCCGGTTGTAGCCGACGGTCGCCGAGACCCTGGGCAGCACTTCGTGCTGGACCGACGCGGACAACTGCCAGTCGTACGGCCGCGATCCCCACCCCTCGAGCACATCGGGGTTCACGGTGGTGCCGCTCGACGCCTTGCCGAAGTTGAGATTGGCCCACGGCCCGCACTCGCCGTTGCCGGCCGAGTTATTGAGGTCGCAGTCGGCGACGTAATCGCCATCGGCATCGAACCAGCTTCGATCGGTCGTCTGCGCGAAGGTCACTGCCGGATTGCCGGTAATGAACACGCTCTCGTTGTTGGCCGGCTGCAGGTACTTGCTGAAGCTGGTCTTGACCGACGTCCTGCCGTTGCCGAACACGTCGTACGCGAGACCCATGCGCGGGTTGATGTCGTGGAAGCCTTTGACCCCGACTGTGTCGGGGAAGAGGATGGGCGCTGCGTTATAGCGTGACGCCGCCGTGATGCCATTCTCCCCTTCGGGGAACCAGCTCCACGCATGCTCGTATCGCAACGCACCTTGCAACGTGAGACGGTTTCTCGTCCACTGATCCTGGATGTAGAAGGCGTCGAACCGCGTGCGGTTGCTGTGCATGTGAGGAGAAATGCGCTGAGTCAGTGAGATCGGGAACCCGTCGAAGAACAGGTATTGCTGGATACCCGAGTTCACCGAATAGTGGTGCTGCTTCTCGATCTGGTAGGCCGCCTGGTAACCGGCCTTCAGCTGGTGGGAACCGGTGACGTATGACGCCGAGGCCCGCCACACGTTGTGCTGCTGGTCGATGTCGGCGATGTTGCCGAAGAAGCTCCACGGAGCGCGGTACGCGTAGAACGGCAGCGGGACGCCGCCACCCGGATGCGGCACGAGCTCTATTACCGGGATGAAGTCCATAAGCGCCCCACCCGGCTCCTGGCCGCCCCACCGGCTGTTGAACGTCGAGACGCCAGCCTCGAGCAACAGCCTGTCGGTGACCGGCGAGCTCCACGTACCCTGCACGATCGACTCGCGATCGTCCCAGACGTTCCCCGACTCGGGCGACCCACTGTTGAAGCCGCCATTGAGCGCGACCCAATCGTCGCCGCGGTCACGGCACTGCTCTGTTCCCTTCTCGAAATTCGATCCGGTGCAGTTGTGCTGGTAGTCGTAGTAGAAGCCGACCTTGTTCTTGGGCGTGAGCTGGTTGGTCAGGCGGATCGCACCGATCTTCTTGTCGTTCGCGTTTCGCACCTTGAGATTCCGATCCTCGACGTACGTCCAGGCATTGGGATCGCCCGCATTCAGGTTGCCGTACTGGCCGGGAACGACGGTATGACTCCCGAACGTGCGAAGCTGCCCATAGAACCACAGCCGGTCCCGGAGGATAGGACCTCCCATGGAGTAACTGGCATCCCAGTTCTTGATGAGGCCGGGAACTTCACCGAAGCCATAGCTTCGGAGCTCGTCGTCGAGGTTGTTCCCCTGCGACCACTCACCCGCCGTGCTGTAGAAGATGCTCCCGCTGAAGGTGTTCCCACCGGTCTTCGGCACCATGTTGAAGGCCGGGCCACCTCGATCGACTTCGCCAAGACCGCCAGTGATGGTGACCTGAATCTCCGCCGCGTTGGCCGTGTCGTATCCAAAGCTCGCGACGCCGCCGCCGTTAAACGCCGAGCCGACGTTCATGCCATCGATCTGAACCGTGCCCTCATTGCCGCGGCCGCCGTGTGCGGTGAAGAAGACCATCGTCGGATTGGAACCGTTGTCCAGGCTGTTGTTCTGCACACCTGGCACAGCGGACAGCAGGTTGCCGTAGCCGCGCGAGGCCGGCAGTGCCTCGACGACGGCATCGTCGAGGACAGTTTGCTTGCGCGTACTCACCTGAACGTCGACCACCGGAGTGTCGCCTTCGACCGTGACGGTCTCCTGCAGACCACCGACGCGCATGTCGACGTTGATGGAAATGACCGCACCACCGCC
>JAICEG010000240.1 GCA_025924295.1 Vicinamibacteria bacterium | reverse complement strand
GCCGAGGCGATCGCATATGCTCGCCGGTACGACGCTTCGGCGTCGGCCGGCTTCCCGAGCCGCTCCAGCACGATGCCGAGATTGTTGAGCGTGTTGGCCAGCTCAGGATGGGTGGCACCGAACTGCGCCTCCTGGATCAGGGCGGCCTGGCGCAGGTAGTGCTCCGCTGAGGCAAAATCCTGGACGGACGCCGCCCGCTCAGCGGAATCTAGAATTGCGCGAAGCTCGACCGCTGCTTCCGCCATTGCCCCTCGCGAGAGAGTACACCATGGAACCCGACGATCGTCTGGAGTTGTTCTTCTCCCAGTCGCTGGATGGTTTCTTCTTCATGATGCTCGACGAACCGATCCGCTGGGACGATTCGATCGACAAGGAGAAGGCGCTCGACTACATCTTCGAACATCAGCGGGTCACCAAGGTCAACGACGCGATGCTCGCGCAGTACGGGGCCACGCGCGAGGAGTTTCTCGGAACCAGGCCAGCCGATCTCTTCAGACACGACCTCGCTTCCGGCCGCAAGATCTGGCGCGATTTCTTCGACCGGGGCCGGCTGCACATCGAGACCGACGAGCGGCGCGTCGATGGGACACCCGTTCCGATCGAGGGCGACTATCTCTGTTTCTACGATGCCGACGGGCGCATCACCGGCCACTTCGGGATCCAGCGCGACGTCACGCAGCGACATATCGTCGAACGGGCACTGCGCCAGTACAACCGGCGCCTCCAGGTCCTGCACGACATCCATCTGGACATCCTCGGCTCACGCTCCCCGCACGAGATCGCGCAGGCGACCATTCGTCACATCCAGAGCCTGGTTCCGTGCCGCCGCGTCAGCGTGGCGGTGCTCGACGCGCGTGCCGGGACCGGACACATCATCGCGTTGCACGACGATCGACCGACCGAGCCCCGCGAGGGGGCAATCGTGCCCATGGGAGCGTTCGGCAATGTCGAGGATCTGAAGGCTGGCAGGGTGCGGAATGTCACCGAGCTCAGTGGGGTGAGCGGTGCGCTGGCCATACTCAGAGACTCGGGTCTGCGATCGTTCATCAACGTGCCGCTGCTGGCCGACGAGGAATTGATTGGTGTGCTCAACGTGTCGTCGGTCGAAGAGGGTGCGTTCAACCAGGAGGCGATCGAAATCGCGCAGCAGGTTGCGAGCACGCTGGCCGTGGCGCTCAGGCAGGCGCAGCTGCGCGAGCACATCGAACGGTACGCGAACGAGCTCGAGGATCGCGTGGCGGCGCGCACGGCAGATCTCGAACGCAGCGAGAACCGGCTCTCGGCGATCCTGAACGCGCTGCCGGACCTGGTGTTCGTGGTCGATCGCGACGGACGCTACGTGGAGATTCTCACGTCTCGTGAAGATCTGTTGTTCCGGCCGCTGCCCGAGATGCTGGGCCGGCGCTTTCACGACCTGCTGCCACACGCGGTCGCCGATGCGCATCTCCGCGCGGTGCGTGACACGATCGAGAGCCGGAGCAGCCGTTCCCTCGAATACTCATTGACGGTCCGCGCCGGCGAACGCTGGTTCGAGGCGCGCACCGGCGTGCTGGGACTCGAGATCGATGGACAACCCGCGGTCACCGTGATCGCGCGAGACATCACCGACCGCCGGCGTGCCGAGGAGCTCGAGTCGCAAAACGTTTACCTCCAGGAAGAGTTGACCGTCGAGCGCAGCTTCGGCGAGATCGTCGGGCAATCCGCGGCGATGCAGCAGGTCTTCCGCGCGATCGAGCGCGTGGCGCAGACCGATTCCACCGTGCTGCTGCTGGGCGAGACCGGCACCGGCAAGGAGCTCATCGCGCGGGCGATCCATCGGTTGAGCCGACGCCGCGATGCCGTGATGATCAAGGTGAACTGCGGCGCGCTGCCCTCGTCGCTGGCGGAAAGCGAGCTCTTCGGGCATGAGCGCGGCGCCTTCACCGGCGCGGTGCAACAGAAGCGTGGGCGCTTCGAGCTGGCCAACAACGGCACCATCTTCCTCGACGAGGTGGGTGAGCTCTCCCTCGACGTGCAGGTCAAGCTGCTGCGCGTCCTGCAGGAGCAGGAGCTCGAGCGTCTCGGCAGCATCCGCCCGACGAAGGTGAACATCCGAGTGATCGCAGCCACCAATCGCGAGCTGCAGGCCGAGGTTCAGCAAGGCGGCTTTCGCTCGGACCTGTTCTACCGCCTCAACATCTTTCCGATCCACGTTCCTCCCCTGCGCGAGCGCAAGGAAGACGTGCCGCTGCTCGCAGCGCACTTCGTCACCGACTTCGCCAGAAGGATGGGCAAGAACGTCGACCGCATCGGCTCACTCGCCGCGGCGCGACTCGCCGCCTATCGGTGGCCGGGCAACGTGAGAGAACTGGCGAACGTGATGGAGCGCGCGGTCATCCTCTGCGAGGGATCGGTGATCCAGGACGAACACGTCGGGTTACTCGATCGCGGAGCGCGCTCGGTCGATTCGGATGTCTTCCTGACGCTCGCGGAAATGGAGCGGCAGCACATTCAGCGCGCCCTTGCCCGGACGGGTGGTGTGCTGGCCGGACCGCAGGGAGCAGCGCGACTGCTGGGAATGCGCCGTTCGACGGTGTGGTCTCGCATGCGCAAGCTCGGGATTCACGGCTCGCGGGAGTGAGCACGTGCGTTCAACCGGCCGGTCGTTCTCGTTCAGTCATATAGGCCGGTTTTCCAGACCCCTCCGGCAGGCCGTCGCGTCAGGACCTCTTCGGAGTTGTTGCTGATATCTCGGCACTGATGCCGACATGTCAGCACGAGCGGTCGTTTTCTGGCCTCTTCCCGGCCTCGGCATATCAACTCAAATCACTGAATCTGTGTGGTTTGTCAGCGTGACTGACTGACAAGTCAGGCATGGCACATCGCTCGCTCTACTGTGTGATGTGTCGTGACGCGACACGGAATGACTGGAGGACACATGTTCACGCGCAGGCAAGCGATCCGATGGGCCGAGCTCTGGGTGTCGTGCTGGAACGACAAGGACTACGACACCCTGCTCGCCATGCACCGAGAGGACACCCGGTTCGGCGTGTGGAGCGCGGACGCGGCGGGATCGCGACTCGACCGGAAAGAAGCGATGAAGCGTCACTGGACAGCCGTCCCGTTCGGACTCCATTCGGTCCCCGGCGAGATCGACGAAGTGGCATGGGACCCGGAGTCGCGCGAGATCACGGTCGTCTACGTCGCCGACTTCGAGTTCTCGCGTGTGCGTGGTTGCGACCTCGTGATGCTCGATGCGACGGGCCGAATCGTCGCGGGCGAGACATGTGTCGGGTCGATCGTCGAGGAACCCCGCCCCGCAGCGCCGTCGCACCCGCGTGAGTGGTTCCTCTCCGAAGGTGCGGGAGGACGATGATGGACGCCAACAAGGCTCGACATATCACTCGACGACTGGCGATCGGCGCCGCGATCAGCAGCTTGTTGATCTTCGGCGTCGGAGCTGGTGCGCAGTCGATCAGCGCACGTGAGACGACTTGGTCGGTGCAGCGGGCGCTCGAGCGGCTGCCGTACTACGGTGTCTTCGACTTCATGGCCTTCAGTGTCGAGCGCGGAACAGTGACGCTGACCGGCTACGCGTATCACGGCAGTCTGCGTCACGCCGCCGAGGTCGCCACACGACGGACCTCCGGCGTCGACGAAGTCGCCAATCGCGTGGAACTGCTGCCGGCGTCGCAGAACGACGATCGCATCCGGTGGGCGACGTTCTACCGCATCTACACCGACGCGTTCCTGTCGCGGTACGCGCCGGGAGGGCCGGATCAGATCCGGCGTGAGCTCTTCGACTCGCGGCGATTCCCCGGCATGCACCAGCCGCTCGGCATGTATGCCATCCACATCGTCGTCAGGAACGGGCACACCACGTTGTTCGGCGTGGTCGACAACGAGGGCGATCGCCGGATCGCCGAAGTGCGCGCCCGTGAAGTGACCGGGGTGTTCTCGGTCGAGAACGAGCTCGAGGTCGCCAGCAAAGACAGAACCGAATGACAGCACTGTCAGGGCGTTGAGGAGGAAGGGAACAGACTATGTCGCGAAGAGTGTCGAGAGCAGTTGTGGCGGCTGCTATGACGGTGACGGTGCTGAGCGCACCGGCCACTCGGACATCTGCCCAGGCACCGCAGGCCGTGCCGATCGCCCCCGAGCTCGATGGGCTCGGGACGTTGCACATGCCGGTCACGACCGCGGTGCCGCGGGCACAGCGCTTTTTCGATCAGGGGTTGCGGCTCCTGTATGCGTTCAACCATGCCGAGGCCATTCGCGCGTTTCGCGAAGCGGCGCGGCTCGATCCCGAGCTTGCGATGGCGTATTGGGGTGAAGCGATCGCGTTGGGCCCCAATCTCAATGCGCCTATGACGCAGGAAAACGGTCGGCAGGCCTACGCCGCAATCCGGCGGGCGCTGAAGACGGCAAACCGCGTGACTCCCCCTGAGCGGGCACTCATCGATGCCCTGGCGCTGCGATACGCGCCGGACGGCAAGGGAGACCGCGTTGCCTTGAATCGTGCCTACGCCGACGCGATGCAGAAGGCCGCCGACCGTTTTAGTGACGACCTGAACATCCAGACGATCTACGCCGACGCGGCGATGAACACGATGCCGTGGGACTACTGGCAGAAGGATGGCACTGCCAGGCCCGAGACCGCGCGCCTGATCGACGTACTCGAACGTGCCATCGCGAGACAGCCTGACCACGCAGGGGCTCTGCACTACCACATCCACCTGCTCGAGGCTTCGGCCGATCCCGATAGGGCAGAAGCGAGCGCCGATCGTCTCGGCTCGCTCATGCCGGCAGCCGGACACATGGTTCACATGCCCGCGCACATCTACCTTCGTGTCGGCCGTTACGCGGACGCTGCGGAGGCCAACGTGCGCGCGATTGCCGCCGACGAGGACTACCTCGCGCAGTGCCAGGCACAGGGGCTGTACCCCATCAGCTATTACCCGCACAACCTGCACTTCCTGTGGGCCGCGGCCACCCTCGAAGGACGACGGGCGGCAGCCGTCGATGCGGCGAAGAAAGTCGCGGAGAAGGTGCCGCATCATCATGCCGGTGCCGTGGCGTGGACGGCGGATTTCCCGGTCACGCCGATGCTCGCATACGTGCGCTTCGGCCTGTGGCAGGAGATGTTGACCGAGCCGGCGCCGCCGGTGAATCAGCCGTACGCGATCGGTGTGTGGCACTACGGCCGCGGCCTGGGCTTCGTGGCGCGCGCCCGTCTCGATATGGCTGCCAGTGAGCTGAGCGCGCTCAAGGCGGTGATGAAGCACGAGGCGTTCGCGACGACCTTGAAGGACCTGCCGCTGCTGACCAACCTGCAGATGGCCTCGCGCATCCTCGAAGGCGAGCTCGCGTTGAAGCACGGCAAGGTCGACTCGGCGATTGCGGTGCTGCGCGAGGCGGTGACGATCGAGGACGGCCTCCCGTACAGCGAGCCGCCGGTGTGGCACCAGCCGACGCGGCAGGTACTGGGTGGCGTGTTGCTCGATGCGGGCCGCGCGGCAGATGCCGAAGTGGTCTATCGCGAGGACCTGCAGCGCGTCCGCGAGAACGGATGGTCGCTCTTCGGGTTGTCGAAGAGCCTCGCGGCGCAGAACAAGTCGAGCGAGGCGCACGACGTGCAGCGGCGATTCGAAAAAGCCTGGGCGCGTTCGGAGGTGAAGCTGACCTCGTCGCGCATCATGACCGCCGACGGTGACAGGACAGGCCCACCTGTCGCGACGCCAGCGTCGCCGTCGGCACGCGCGCCGCACGCGCATCATCCCGACACGACGGCCACGGCGACGGGGCAGAAGCACGTCGTGTTGCCGGACGGCACACGCGTGGCCTACGTGGAGCGGGGTGACGCCGACGGAACCCCTGTCATCCTGCTACACGGCTATACCGATTCGCTGCGTTCTTATGAACAGGTGCTGCCGTATCTGCCGTCGACGTTGCGAGTGTTCGCGATCTCGCAGCGCGGGCACGGCGACTCGGCCAAGCCAGAGGGGAGCTACGCGTCCGACGTGTTTGCACGCGATATCGCGGGCTTCATGGATGCCTTCGGCCTCCCGCGCGCCGTCATCGTGGGGCACTCGATGGGATCGATCGTCGCCATGCGGGTCGCCGTGGAATATCCCGAGCGTGTGCAGGGTCTGATCCTTGAAGGTGCGTTCATGCCGCGGCCGGCAAACGCGGAAGTCAGCAAGTTCCTCGACGAGGTCATGACGCTGAAGGATCCCATCGACCCCGGTTTTGTGCGCGACTTTCAAAAGGCCACGCTGGCTCAACCCGTACCGGCGGAGTTCTTCGAGATGATCGTGGGCGAAGCGATGAAGGTACCGGCGCACGTGTGGAGGGCCGCACTGCAGCCGTTTCGCCATACCGACTTCTCGGGTGAGTTGACAAAGGTTCGCGTGCCGACGCTGGTCGTCTGGGGCGATCGCGATGGCTTCACCGGTCGGAGTGAACAGGACGATCTGATCGGGGCGATCAACGGTTCGCGTCTCGAGGTTTACGCGGGCGCAGGTCACAGCCCGCACTGGGAGGAGCCGCAGCGGTATGCCGGGCAGATTGCGTCGTTCGTCGCGGGCATCAACGTCGAGGTGCCGACGCCGCACAGCGGTCCAGTTCCACCGCTGACGGTGGCGGTCTGGAATCAGCAGACCGACGAGGTCCGCAGATTGTTGCAAGAGGGAGCCGATCCGAACCAGCCCTTCGGAAAACCAGCGCTCACGGCCTGGCAGGTCGCGGTGATGGCCGGTCACCAGCCAAGCCTCGAGCTGTTTGCGAAGCACGGAGGCGTACGTCCGAAGAGTCACTACACCCCGGCACTCTTCAAGGCGGCGCTCCAGCGCGGCGACGCTCGCCTGGTCGCTGAATTCATTCGTGCTGACGTGAGCTTGTGGTTCGGCGATGCCGAGTACTCTCCCCTCGGCATCGCCGCGGCGAACGGCTACGTGGAGGTGATGCAGCAACTCCTCGACGCTGGCGCGCACATCGACTACCGGGATCGATTTGGTGATACCGCGCTGATGGCGGCTGCGCGCAGTGGAAGCCTCGAGGCCGTCACGCTGCTCGTGAGTCGCGGCGCCCAGACATCGATTGCAGATGCCGATGGCTTGACGGCATTTGATTGGGCAGACCGCATGGGGCGCACGTCGATCGTCGAGGTGCTGGGCCCGGCGAAAGGGGTCAGACCCCTTGCTAAGAAGAGACTCAAGGGGTCTGACCCTGGTCGCGATTCGGTGCACACGGCCGCGGAGCGGGGACTACTTGTGCTGGAACGGGGCGGATCGGACTGGCTTGGCCGACAGGGGTGTGCGTCCTGTCACCACCAGGGTCTTCTGGTGCCGATGGCATCCGTCGCGCGTCGGCAGGGATTCATCCTCGACGAAACGCGCGCGCGAGCCCAGGAAGAGCGGCTGCGCACCATGATCGCCTCGTTCGAGACTTTGATGCGCTCAGCGCACGGGAGCGACGAGGCAGCGGTGCGGTTCAGCCTCGGTTTCATCGGCCAGCTCACGGCGGGGTCCGCCTGGTTGCTCGACGCCGTGATGTCTCCCGGGTCGACGCGTCAGCCATTCGAGGAGCTCGCGGTGTCCGCGACCGCGTCGACGCAACTCCCCGACGGCCGCTGGCGCGTCGGGACACCGCGCGTGCCGATTCAGGAGAGCGACATACAGACGACGGCGCTCATGATTCGCATTCTGAAGAGGGCGCCTCAGTTGCCTGACACGCCGCACCGCATCGCACGTGCGCGCGTCTGGCTGCTCTCAACGCCGGCGAGAACGACCACCGACAAGGCCTATCGGCTTCTCGGTCTGCACTGGGGCGATGCCGACCGCGCCCTGGTGAAAGAGGCGATGAGTGCGCTCCTCGCAGCGCAGGAAGAGAACGGTGGCTGGGCGCAGCTGCCCGGGCTGAATGCCGATGCCTATGCCACCGGCCTCGCCCTCGTGGTGCTACATGAGACTGAAGGATTGACAAAGGCCCACACCGGCTTTGAGCGCGGCGTTCGATTCCTCCTGCGCACGCAGCAAGGCGACGGCTCGTGGTTCGTGCACAAACGCGCGGCATCGTTCAATCGATACTTCGAGACTGGCTT
>JAICEG010000239.1 GCA_025924295.1 Vicinamibacteria bacterium | reverse complement strand
TCGACGCGCTCCACGACGCCGAGTTCGGCAGCGAACGCGGCGGTCTTCGCGATGTCAGCCGGGTCGTCGGTCAGTCCCGGTACGAGGACGTAGCGCACCCAGATTGGTTTACGGCGTGATGCCAGCCGGCGTGCGAACGCGAGGGTCGGCGCGTTGTCCATCCCGGTCAGACTGCGATGCTGTTCGGGATCCCACGACTTGAGGTCGAGCAGCACGAGGCTGACCTTGTCCAGTGCCTCGTCGCCCAACTTGTCGCCGAGATAGCCGTTGGTGTCGAGCGCGGTGTGAATGCCCATCCCGTGGGCGGCGGCAAAGAGTTTCGCGACGAAGCGATGCTGCATCAACGGCTCGCCACCGCTCACGGTCAGTCCGCCGGCCATGACTTTCAGTCCCTGGCGGTACTTGCGCAATTCCTGTACGGCCTGCGTGAGGGTCACGGGGATTCCGTTGGTCATCGTCCAGGTGTCGGGGTTGTGGCAGTAGCGGCAACGCCACATGCATCCCGCCGTCCATGCGACGACACGCACGCCCGGGCCGTCGACGGTGGACCCGGTCGTGAACGAATGCAGGAATCCCATGTCGCCGGTGGCCAGCGCCGATCGAACGTCGGACTCGGGGACGCCGTTTCCAAGGTTGACCCGGAGCTCGAACGGGTTGCGGGCCTCGAGTGGCGCGGGCGCCGGGGTGAGATTCTCCATGGTGAGACCCCCGCTCAAAAGTACTTCAGGATCGAATCGGGATGGCCGACCTTCTGGGTGCGGTACCAGCGGCACGCGGGATACAGCAACACGATCAGCACCGCGGAGACGGTATAAGTCGTCGTGATATCGCCTGCACCCCGGAGACCGAAGTAGGTCGCCGGTATTTCCATGACGAGCCGATGCACGAGGTAGAAGAACATCGCCGTCTGTCCGAACACGAGCAACGGTCCGTTCTTCCGGAAACCGATGCGCTCCTCGAAGACCATGAGCGTCGCGAGGATCAGGCACAGCAGCCCGAGTTCCAGCCCGGTGTAACTGAGCGACGGCGGATATTTGCTGACGTGCAGCCACTGTTGCCACGAATTGTCGGTTCGATACAGGAACATTTCCCCGTAGCCGCTCACGCCGCGGACGATGACGAAGACGACGAGGCCGGTCACGCCGGCGATGACGAGGGCCTTTACCGGCGTGAAGTGAGTCTCGCCGGATTTGTATCGAAGAATATGGCGGCCGAAGACCCAGCCCAGGACCATCATGGCGAGCCACGGAATGACCGGGTACTTGATGATCATCGTGTCGCTGCCATAGGTCGCGACGGTGAACGCGGCCAGCACCGACGACGGTCCGGGCGGCTGCCAGACCCACCCGGTGATCACCTCACCGAACGCGAACCAGGCGAGGCCCACACCGAGCAACCAGGGTGTCGGAAGGCGACGGAGCAGCGCCATGCACATCATGGCCACGCCGATGGCGAGCAGTACCTGGAACGTCCAGCGTCCCGATCCGAGCGAAACGATTGTCGGATCGAGCAGGGCGATGATCGCGCCGCGTGTGAGAATGCCCTTGTCAATTCCCCAGGCGTTTTCGCCCTTTGCCGCTCGCCGCTCCACGCTTATGGCGAGTGCCGTGCCTGCCAGGAACAGGAACGTGGGAGCGCAGATGTGCGTCAGCCAGCGAGTGAAGAACTCGGCCGCCGGCAGCGCCATCGTCATGGCGTTCGGATACATCGCGGAGTCCTCGTCCAGGTGACCGCTGTCGAACGCCATGTCGGCATGGTCGACGACCATGAGAATCATCACCAGGCCGCGCATCCAGTCGATGGTGGCCACGCGCATGCGTACCCGATCGATGGCCGCGGGTGATCCCGCGGCGGGCGCCGCTGGCTTGACCTGTGTCGCGCTCATGACCAACCTGCTGTCTAGTGGCCGGAGACCTTGTCGCCTCCGTGAAACGTCCGGTTGATGACGTCCATTTGCTGTTCACGCGTGAGCCGCACGAAGTTCACGGCGTAGCCAGACACGCGAATCGTGAGGCTGGGGTACTTGTCGGGGTGGTCCATCGCGTCGAGCAGCGTCTCGCGATTGAGCACGTTGACGTTCATATGGTAGCCGGTGCTGCCGAAGAACGCGTCGAGCATGCTGGTCAGATTCGTGATGCGATCCTCCTGCACGCGCCCGAGGCCTTGCGGCACGAGCGAAGCGGTCAGCGAGATGCCGTCGGCGGCGTCGCGGTAGGGGATCTTGGCGACCGACGCGGCCGAGGCGTGAATGCCACGGCTGTCGCGCCCGTGCATCGGGTTGGCGCCCGGCGCGAACGGTTCACCCTTCCGCCGGCCGTCGGGCGTGTTGCCGGTGGCCTTGCCATAGACGACGTTCGAGGTGATTGTCAGGATCGACTGCGTATGGAGCGCGTTGCGATAGGTCGGATACTTCCGCAGCTTGCTCATGAACGTCGACACGACCCATGACGCGAGGTGATCGACGCGGTTGTCGTTGTTGCCGAACATCGGAAAGGTACCTTCGGTCTGGTAATCGGTCACCAGTCCCGTCCCGTCACGCACCACCCGTACCTTCGCGAACTTGATTGCCGAGAGGCTGTCCGCCACGACCGACATGCCAGCCATACCGAACGCCATCGTGCGCATCGGCGCGTAGTCGTGCAACGCCATCTCGAGGCGCTCGTAGGCATATTTGTCGTGCATGTAATGGATGATGTTCATGGCGTTGACGTACACGCCAGCAAGCCAGTCCATCATCCGGTCGAACTTCTCGAGCACGTCGTCGAAGTCGAGCACGTCGCCTGACACCGGTTCGAGCCGCGGCCCGATCTGATCGCCGCTGATCTCGTCGCGGCCGCCGTTGATGGCGTAGAGCAGGCACTTCGCCAGGTTGGCGCGGGCGCCGAAGAACTGCATCTGCTTCCCGACCACCATCGGCGATACGCAGCAGGCGATCGCCCCGTCGTCTCCCCACGTGCGCCGCATGATCTCGTCGCTCTCGAATTGGAGCGAGCTGGTATCGATCGCGACCTGCGTTGCGAAGCGGCGAAACCCGTCTGGCAGTTGCGGCGAGTACCAGACGGTCAGGTTCGGCTCCGGCGCCGGGCCGAGGTTGTAGAGGGTCTGCAGGAAACGGAAGCTGGTCTTCGTTGCGAGCGAGCGGCCGTCGTCGCCCATGCCCGCAATCGATTCGGTCACCCAGGTCGGATCACCTGCGAACAGGTCGTCGTACTCGGGAGTTCGCAGGAAGCGGATGATGCGGAGCTTGATGACGAAGTCATCGACGATTTCCTGTGCCTGTTCCTCTGTCAGCGTCCCGGCGGCGAGATCGCGTTCGAAGTAGATGTCGAGGAACGTCGAGGTGCGCCCGAGCGACATGGCGGCGCCGTTCTGCTCTTTGACGCCGGCGAGATAGCCGAGATACAGCCACTGCACGGCTTCCCGCGCGTTGACGGCGGGGCGCGACACATCGAAACCGTAGCTGGCCGCCATCTGCTGCAGCTCTTTGAGCGCCCGGATCTGTTCGGCCAGTTCCTCCCGATCGCGGATGATGCCATCGGTTGACTGGTGGGAGTCGAGACTGCTCTTCTCCTCCTGCTTGCGTTCGATCAGCCGCTTCACGCCGTACAGCGCAACGCGTCGATAGTCGCCGATGATCCGGCCGCGCCCGTAGGCATCGGGCAGGCCGGTGAGAACGTGCGAGCTCCGGCAGCGGCGCACGTCAGCCGTGTATGCATCGAACACAGCATCGTTGTGGGTCTTGCGATACTTGCTGAAGGTCTCCACGACCGCCGGGTCAGGTTCGTAGCCGTACGCCTTGAGCGCGTTGACCACGAGCCGGAATCCGCCGTTCGGCATGATCGCCCGCTTGAGCGGCGCGTCGGTCTGCAGGCCGACGATGATCTCGTTGTCCTTGTCGATGTAACCGGGCGGATGCGCCGTGATGGAGCTCGGTATCTGGGACACGTCGAGGACGCCCTTCTTCCGCTCTTCGACGAACAGCCGCGTGAGGATGTCCCAGATGTGTCCGGTCCGTGCCGTGGCGCCCGTGAGGAAGGAGCCGTCGCCGTCGTACGGCTCGTAATTCTGCTGAATGAAATCGCGGACGTTGATTTCCTTCTGCCAGAGGCCGGTCCGAAATCCGTTCCAGGGTGAGACGGCTCCCTCGATCGTCTGATCCTGCGAAACCATAGCCGCCATGTCGTTCTCCTCAACTAGACGCGCTGTTCGATCAGGCCGAGCAGGAGCCCCGTGTGCCTGGCAATCATCAGTTCTTCGTTGGTCGGAATGACCCACGCTGATACCGCACTGGCAGTGGTGGAGATGCGTGGTCCCTTCCGCGCGTTCGACTCGTCGTCCAACTCGATGCCGAGCCACGCTGACGCCTGGCAGATCCGCTTGCGGATCTCGGCCGAGTTCTCGCCGATGCCGGCAGTGAAGACGAGCCCGTCTATGCCGCCGAGCACCGCGGCCAGCGCCCCGATCTCCTTCGCGGCGCGATAGACGAAATAGTCCACCGCGAGACGAGCGGCGGGCTCGGTGCTGGCGAGCAGTGCGCGCATGTCGTTGCTGATGCCGGAGATGCCAAGCAGCCCGGACTTCTTGTAGAGCATCGTCTCCACCTCCTTCGCCGAGAGGCCGAGGCTTTGAAACAGATGGAGGATGACGCCGGGATCGACGGCGCCCGGACGCGTGCCCATGCAGAGACCGTCGAGCGCCGTGAAGCCGAGCGTGCTGTCGACGCTCTTGCCGTTCTTCAGGGCGCACATGCTCGCGCCGCTCCCGAGGTGCGCGACGATGACCCGCCCGTTGGCGATTCCCGGCGCGACCGATGGCAGTACCGATGCGATGTACTCGTACGACAGCCCGTGGAAGCCGTAGCGCTGCACGCCAGTGTTTCGAATCTCGGACGGCAATGGAACCAGCTCGGCGACGGCCGGTTGGCCGCGATGGAAGCTGGTGTCGAAGCACGCCACCTGGGGCACGTCCGGCAGACGTTCCCAGACCGCTTCGATTGCCGCCAGGTTGTAGGGCTGATGCAACGGCGCAAGCGGGATCAATGTGCGCAGGTCATCGAGGACCTCCGGCGTGACGATCGTCGGGCCCGTGTATCGTGCGCCTCCGTGGACCACACGATGGCCGATCCCGCGCACGCGTGCGCCGCCATAGCGTTCGCGCATCCAGTCAGCGACGTAGGCGAGCGCCGTGCGGCCGTCGTTCACGGCAGCATCGAGCTGCTCGTCGGCGACGGACTGCCCCGCCTCGTTCTTTGCCGAGAACTGCGGACGTGTGCCGATGCCCTCGATCTGTCCGCGCACCTCGAGCCGCCAGGCGTTCGATTCCGGCCGACGGAACACGGAGAACTTCAGGCTGGAAGAGCCGGCGTTGATGATGACGGCGTACTCGTCCATGCCGTGACTCCTCGACTGTCCTACACCGTCGCCTGCAGCGCCTTGCGCCGCGCATGCGCCGCGAGCACGGCGACGGCGCAGCTGGCGCTGCGCGACCGCACGCTGTCGGCGCGGCTGGTCAGGATGATCGGAACGCGCGCGCCCAGCACGATGCCCGCGCTGTCGGCGTTGGCGAGGAACGTGAGCTGCTTGGCCAGGATGTTTCCGGCCTCGAGGTCCGGCGTCAGCAGGATGTCGGGATCGCCCGCGACCTCCGACTTGATCCCCTTCATCCGGGCGGCGTCCTTGCTGATCGCGTTGTCGAACGCGAGCGGGCCGTCGAGAATTCCGCCGGTGATCTGTCCGCGTTCGGACATCTTGCACAAGCACGCCGCGTCGATCGTGGCCTGCATCTTCGAGTTCACGGTCTCGACAGCGGCCAGGATGGCGACCTTCGGTGTGTGCTTGCCGAGCGTGATCATCAGATCGATCGCGTTCTGGCAGATGTCGATCTTGTCCTCGAGCGTCGGTGCGATGTTGATCGCCGCATCGGTGACGAGCAGGACCTTGTGATAGGTCGGCACGTCCATGATGAACGCGTGGCTGATGCGGCGTGCCGTGCGCAGTCCGGTCTCGCGAGCGACGACCGCGCCCAGCAGTTCGTCGCTGTGCAGGCTCCCCTTCATCAGGAGCTCTGCGTCGCCTTCCCGGACCAGCGCCACCGCTTTCGCGGCGGAGTCGTGACTGTGTGCGGCGTCGACGATGCGCGTGTTGCCGAGGTCGATTCCCTGGCGGGCGGCGACTTCGCGAATCCTGGCGGCCGGGCCGACAAGGATCGGGATGATCAGGCCGTTGGCCTTGGCTTCGAATGCGCCGGCCAGCGATGTCTCGTCACACGGGTGTGCGACGGCGGTCGGCACCGGATCCAGGTTGCGGCACCGTGACAGCGCCTGCTCGTACTTTCCGGTACCTGTTTCTCTCGTCATATTGCCTCGCGATGCGGAACGGGCAGCGGCGTCGACACGGCGCGTGACGCGGGTCCCGTTTCCTTGAGGAGAAGTGTCAGAGCGATGGCCAGCGCGACTCCGTACAACAGCGGCTGAAACGCCATCTGGTAGTGGTCGAGCGTCATGCGCGACGCGCCGCCGCTCACCGTGACGAGCAGCCAGCCGAAGACCGGACCGAGCAGCGCGCTGAACGTGAAGTTCAGGAAGTTGACGACGCCCGTCGCGGTGCCACTCATGCCCGGCGGGTTCGCCTCTTTGATCACCGTGTAGGGAAGCATGGCAGCGCCTGACGCCAGACCGGCCAGAAGACCCACGCTGTAGGGAGGAAACAGGTCCGCCCGGCCGTACAGAATCCAGGCGAGGCACACGAACAGCACCACGGCGCCGGCAACGATCACCGGCTTGCGCCGGCCGATGCGATCCGAGAGGAATCCGAGCAGCGGACACCCGATGATCCAGCCGAGCGGAACCATCGACGAACGCATCACCGCGGACCCGTAGTCGAGGCCGCGTGCTTCCTCGAGGTAGCGCACACCCCAGACCATGTCGAAGATCGTCGTCGGAATGAACAGCAGGCCGGCGATCATCCCGCAGAGGATTGATTGCGGATTGAGGAAGACCGTCTTCATCGCTCGCGCTGCGCTCGTCAGCCAGTCGGCGCGGCGCTCCTTCTTCTCGGGTTCGGGAAGAAGGAGGAACAGGACCACGCTGATCACCAGACCGACGATGCCCATCGCGATCCAGAAGGTGCTCCACGACACACCGGATGCGATGGCGGGTCCAACGAGGACCTGTCCCGCGGAGCCGCCCGCCATCCCGAACATCTGCGTCGCGCCAATCAGCGTGGCGGCACGCGATGCGGGGAAGTTGGTCGTCGCAATGTACGCGGCGCCGACCAGTGCGAACACGCCGCCGGCGCCCTGTACGAGTCGGCCGATGCTCGCTGCCTCGTTGCTGCCGGTGCCGAAGAGCAGCGCGCCGATCCCCACCATCGCCGCGCCCACCGGGATGACCTTGCGCGGCCCCAGTTGATCCATCGCCACGCCGGCGACCAGGCTGAAGGGCGAGTAGCCGTAGTAGAAGAGACCGACCATCGACGCGACGCCCAGCGCGCTGAGGCCGAACGCCTCCGACAGCTGCGGCATCATCACAGCTGGCGCCGAACGCAGCGTGTACTGATAGAAGTAGTACACCGCCGTGATGAGCCAGGCGATCGCCGCCGTCTTCAGAGCGCGGTTCATTGGTGTCTGTCAAAAGCTGGTCGCGGAGGCGCGCTAGCAGAGCACCACCGAGACCGCGAGCCCGCCTTCCGACGTTTCCTTGTACTTCGCGTTCATCTCCCTCGCCGTGAGCGCCATCGCCGCCACGGTCGTGTCGAAATCGACACGGCGATTGGTTGGGATCTCGTTGCTGGCGATCATGAATCCGGTCCAGGCCTTCACGGCGCCGAACGCGCACCGCTCGATGCACGGCACCTGCACGAAGCCGGCAACCGGATCGCAGGTCATGCCCAGGTGGTGTTGCAGTGATGACTCTGCCGCGTTGGCCACGACCTGATGGGGGAAGTCGTGCGCCTGCGCGATGAACGCCGCGCCCATCGCCGAGGCGACGCCGATTTCCGCCTGACACCCGCCTTCGGCACCGGAGAGCGTCGCGTTGTGCTTGCACAGGTAGCCGATTGCCGCCGCTGCGAGGAACCCCTCGCGGATCTTGTTCTGCGGCAGGTTGCGGCC
>JAICEG010000238.1 GCA_025924295.1 Vicinamibacteria bacterium | reverse complement strand
AGCCGGGCACCACGTCGCCGTGATACATGCGCCAGCCGTCCACGCCCTCGAAGTCCTGGCCGATGTCGTGCCCGGCGAGTGAGGCCGCCGGGCCGAACTGCGCGTTCCCCATCGGGGAGTAGTCGATGTGATGAACACAGAAGAGGAATGGATCCACCGTTTGCCAACGGCTGCCAAGCGGCTGGACACTGAGAATGGGATCGCTCACTTCTCAACCTTAACCGTTAACCGTTGAGTGACGAACTCCTCCGCGACAGCCTCCGGTGACTTCCCGTCTTGATCGACCGCGAGGTTCATCCGCCGCATGCGGTCGGCGTCGATGGTGCCATTCAGTCTCCGCAGCGCCCTGACGGCATCGGGATGCTCACGCGTGAGCCTCGAGCTCGCGAGGATGACGGCGTCGTAGGGAGGAATGGCACGACGCTCGTCCTCCAGCACGACCAGGTCGAGCGCGGTGATCCGGCCGTCGGTCGAGAAGGCGCCGATCAAATCGACCTGGCGATTGGCGACCGCTTCGTACATCAGCGAGGGATCCATGCTGCGCTGCTCGCGAAAGCTCAGGCCGTAGCTCTCCTGGATCGCGCGCCACTCCGCCCGCTGAAAGAACTCGTAGTCGCCGCCCACGGACATTCGGGAGGCGTGTGGTCTCAGGTCGGTGATCGTACGGATGCGAAGGTCGTCCGCATGTGCGCGGCGCATGGCCATCGCGTATGCATTCTCGAAGCCAAGCGCACCGACGACCTCGATGCCATGCTCTTCCTTGAGGAAACGGCCGACCTCCTCGAGCACCGTCTCCCGATCGACCCCCGCGCTCTCGCGACGCATGATGGTTGCCCAGATCGTGCCGGAATAGTCGACATATGCGTCGATGTCACCAGCGCGGAGGGCATCGAAAACCACCGTCGATCCCAGCGATGAGACCACGTCCACCCTCTGTCCCGTCGCCTGCGCGATCGTGGTCGACAGAATCCGGCTCAGGATGTACTGCTCGGTAAACGTCTTCGCGCCCACGACGATGCGCTGGGATCCCGCGATGTTTGCAGATGTGACGAATGTGACGGCCGCGTGTGTGTAGAGCAGCGCGAACACGGTAAGAGTTGCAACGAGTGAAGACTTCCTGCGCACCAGCACGGCCGCACCGAGGCCGCGCACCAGACCATCCAGCACGAGCGCCAGCAGCGCCGCGGCGACGCAGCCCACGAGAACGGCCGTCAGATTTCGCGTCTGGAGACCGGCAAAGATGTAGTTGCCCAGGCTCGGCGCGCCGACCGGCGTCGATAACGTGGCCATGCCGACGGTCCACACGGCCGACGTCCGAAGTCCCGCGAGGATCACCGGAAGCGCCAGCGGCAGCTCGACGCGCCAGAGTTGCTGTCGCGATGTCATGCCGACACCGCGGGCCGCCTCGGTGAGCGCCGGGTCGAGACCGGCGAGCCCGGTTACGGTGTTTCGCAACACGGGAAGGATGCTGTAGAGGGTCAAGCCAATGAAGGCCGGAAGAAAGCCGATGCTCCTGAGTCCAATGGCTGAAAGTGCGGGCACCATCACCGCGAGCAGCGCGAGACTGGGAACGGTTTGAATCACGCTGGCCACGCCCAGGACGGGACGCTCGAGCCGACGGCTTCGAGTGATCGCAATTCCGGCGGGGATGCTGATTGCCACCCCGGCCAGCAGCGCGAACAGCGTGAGCTGCAGGTGAGCCGTCAGGTAACCGGGCAGGAGCGCGAGCTGCTCTTTCACGAATGTCTGACCGCCGCTCTCGACGAGTGACGGTCCGCCAGTAGATCTTCGACACGCTCAGCCTGACGACGTGGCGTGCTCATCAACTGGCGGACGTAATCATCTGCCGGCGCCTGCAACAAGTCGGACGGCGTGCCGATCTGGACGAGTCGTCCGCCGTGCATGACCGCGATCCGATCGCCCAGGAGCAACGCCTCGACCATGTCGTGCGTGACGAAGATCGCCGTGAGACCGAGATGCTGGCGGATCCGCAGGAAAGATTGCTGCAGTCGATCGCGTGTCAGCGGGTCGAGCGCGCCGAATGGCTCGTCGAGCAGCATCAGTCGCGGCGAGGCCGCCAGGGCCCGCGCGACGCCGACGCGTTGCTGCTCCCCTCCCGAGAGCGCATCCGGGTGGCGATCGCGTACGAGCCGAGGATCGAGTTCCACCAACTCGAGCAGCTCGTCGACGCGCGCGTCGATCCGTCGACGATCCCATCCGAGCAGCGTCAGCGTGACGCCAACGTTCTCCCCCACCGTCATGTGAGGGAACAGGCCCACGCGCTGGAACACATATCCGATCCGGCGGCGCAACTCGTGCGCCGGTATGGCGCCAACGTCCTGTCCCTCGATCAGCACACGGCCGGAGGTCGGCTCGATCAGACGGTTCACCATCTTGAGTGTCGTCGTCTTGCCCGAGCCTGAGCCACCGAGCAGGACCACGAGTTCACCCTCGTCAACCTTCAGAGAAACATGATTGACGGCGACGACCTGGCCGTACGCCTTCGTCAGCTCCTGGGTCTCGATCACGCTCAGATCCTAATCCCGCGAGCCGCCACACATCACGCGGATGCGCTCCAAGCACGGCGTTTGCTCCTATCCGCTGACGCAGGCCCTGGCAGTCCCAATTCCGTGCAGCTTTGCGCGCGGCGGATGACGGAACCGTCAGCGACCTACCAGAAACGGAACGAAGTCGAGGAGGAATCAGATGATTCGCCAAGCCGCAGCCGTCGTTGTCGTACTGCTGCTGAGCCCGTCATGGGTGACCGCACAGAGTCCCGAATTGACGATCAACGTCGCGTCGGCGAACGTGCACAAGGGGCCCAGCAACACCAGCCCGGTGCTGGGTGTGGTGGGACGCGGGGCCAAGCTCGAGGTGACGCGCGAAGTCGGGGACTGGGTCAAGATTGCCTTCCCGCCCGCCCCTGATGGTGTCGGCTACGTGCGCGTGAGCCTCGGTGCGGTGTCGAACGGCGTCGCATCGGCCACCTCGAAGACGCCGATCCAGAACACTGCGGCGCCCGCACGTGCGAGCGCCCAGCCGACTCCGACCCCGCGCGTCGTCACGGCCCAGGTGATCGAGCCGGCGCAGACCGGCAACCAGCTCCCAGTCCGGAACACGGCTCCCTCGGGCCCGAGCCACGTGTTCGGTCTCGGCGCGCGACTGGGCGGCCCGGCGCTCGGCCTCGGCGCCAGCGCCCGCGGCTGGTCGCGCGGACGTCTCGGGATTCAGCTCGAGGTGGCTCGCTACGAGATGTCGAACCCGGTCGATCTCGGAACCGTGTCGTCGACGGAGTTTGGCCCCAGCGTGCTCTACGCGTTCAACGATCACGTCGCGGATTACACGTGGCTGCGACCGTACCTGGGTGCCGGGATGAACTTCTATCGCTCGTCGACCACGACCTCGCTGGTCGGTGTCGATACGTCTGACTCAGGGTTCGGAGCGCAGATGTTCGGCGGCGGTGAGTTGTCGTTCGCCAGCCTGCCGCAGTTCGCGATCAGCACGGAACTGAGCTACCGCTGGTTCGACGCACCGTTCGAGGGGTTGGATCTCGGCGGCATCGGATTCAGCGTCGCCGCGCATTGGTACGTGAAGTAGGCTCTCGGCGTAGGCCGGGTCCTGCTTTGTGGACCCGGCGGGTCTAAGGAGCAAGACCCGCCCTACGCCGTCGCCGGCACTTCCTGATGCTGCCGCGCCTGGCGACGGCGCATCAGGCGCGCGCGAGCGCCTTCGATATACACGTAGTAGACCGGCGTGATGTAGAGCGTCAGCAGCTGCGACACCAGCAAGCCCCCAACCACCGCCAGACCGAGCGGCCGGCGTGACTCGGCGCCGGCACCAAGCCCCAGCGCAATCGGCAGCGTCCCAACCAGCGCCGCCATCGTCGTCATCATGATCGGCCGGAACCGCACGAGGCACGCCTCGTGGATGGCTTCGGTCGCCGATTTGCCCTGCCGCTGCAGGTCGACGGCGAAGTCCACCATCATGATGCCGTTCTTCTTCACAAGGCCCACGAGCATGATGACGCCAACGAAGGCGTAGAGATTCAACTCCGTCCTGAAGATCATCAGCGTCAACAGGGCGCCGAGGCCCGCGGCCGGAAGACCGGACAGAATGGTCAACGGGTGCGTGAAGCTCTCGTACAGCACGCCGAGCACGATGTAGATGACGACGATGGAGAGGAGGAGCACGAGGCCGAGACCGCGCAGCGAATCCTGGAATGCCTGCGCCGTCCCCTGGAACGCCAGGCTGATCGTCGCCGGCAGCGTTGACGCGGCCATCTCCTGGATCTGATTCACCGCGTCACCCAGCGCGAATCCCGGCGCCAGGTTGAAGGCGATGGTGACCGACGGCAGCTGACCGAAGTGGTTCACCTGGAACGGACCGACTTCCGTCTTCATGCGCGCCACTGACTCGAGTGGGATCAGCCGTCCGCTGCTCGAGCGGATATAGAGCAACGACATCGCCGCAGGATCGCGCTGGAACTCCGGCGCGACGCGCAGCATCACCTGGTACTGGTTGTTCGGCGCGTAAATCTGCGAGACCTGGCGCGTGCCGTACGCGTTGTAGAGCGCATTCTCCACCTGCGTGGCGGAAAGGCCGAGCGTCGACAGCTTGTCGCGGTTCATCTCGACGGTGACCTGCGGGTTGTTCAACTGCAAGTCGCTGTTGACGTCTTCGAATCCGGGGGTCTGCCGAATCTGGGCCTCGAAGATCGGCGCCCACTTGTAGAGTTCCGCGGTATCGGTGTCCTGCATCGTGAACTGATACAGGGCGCGGTTCTGACCGCCGCCGCCAAGGTTGATAGGCGGCTGGTTGATCATGAACGTCCGGATACCTGGTATCTCCGCCAACTTCGGACGCAACGACGCAATCACGTCGTCGACGCTCATCTCGCGCTGCTCTCTCGGAACCAGTTCGACGAACATGCGCCCCTGGTTCGAGCCGCCGGTCGCGTTGTTCCCCATCTGACCGACGTTGATACCCGCGCTGGCAATGAGTGGATCCTTCAACAGGACGTCGGCCACCGCGAGCTGATGCTTGACCATCTGGTCGAAGCTGATGCCCTGTGCTCCTTCGGTGTTGACGTTGAATCGCCCCTGGTCTTCGCTGGGCAGGAAGCCTTTCGGAATGAGCATGAACAAGTACACCGTGGCTGCCATCAACGCGACCGAGAGCGCCGCCGTGACGAAGCGATACTTCAGGCTGAGGCGCAGGGTCACGCTGTACGCCGCACGCCACGAATCGAAGACGCGCTCGAACATGTTGTAGAGCCGGCCATGGCGCTGCGCGTGCGGCGGCCGCAGGAATCGGCTGGCCAACATCGGCGTCAGGCTGAGTGACACGAACCCGGAGATCAGGATCGCCACCGCGATGGTGACCGCGAATTCATGGAGCAGACGCCCCACGATGCCGCCCATGAACAACACCGGGATGAAGACGGCCACGAGCGAAATCGTCATCGACAGGATCGTGAACGCCACTTCCTTGGAGCCATCGAACGCCGCCTGCATGGGGTTCTTCCCCATCTCCATGTGGCGGACGATGTTCTCCAGCATCACGATTGCATCGTCGACGACGAAGCCGACTGACAACGTCAGCGCCATGAGGGACAGGTTGTCCAGGCTGTACCCGAGCAGATACATCACCGCGAAGGTGCCGACAATCGAGCACGGCAGCGCCAGGCTTGGAATGATGGTCGCCGAGAGATTGCGCAGGAACAGGAAGATCACGAGCACGACCAGCGTGACCGTGATGAGCAGCGTGAGCTTGACGTCGTGGACGGACTCGCGGATGGTGATCGAGCGATCACTGCGGACGTCGAGCGAGACCGAAGCGGGCAGCTGCTCCTTGATCGTCGGCAGGATGGCTTTAATCCTCTCCACCGTGTCGACGACGTTGACGCCCGGCTGCTTCTGCACCGCCATGTAGATGCAGCGTTCGCCGTTCTGCCAGCTCGCCGTCTTGTCGTTTTCGACACCGTCGTAGACGTGCGCGACCTCGTCGAGACGGACGGGCAGGCCGTTGCGATAGGCGATGATCGTCGGCCCGTAAGCGGCCGCACGCATCAGCTGGCCGTTCGAGCGGACGACGAATGTCCGTTCGCCGTAAATCGTGCCGGTCGGCAGGTTCGAGTTGGCGTTGTTGATGGCGCTGGCGACCTCGTCGATACCAATCGAACGTGCCGCCAGCTCGCGCGGGTCGACGTCGACGCGGACAGCAAACTTCTGCGAGCCGAAGACGTTGACCTGTGCCACACCGCTGACCATCGAGATCCGCTGCGCGAGATTCGACTGCGCGATCTCGTCGAGCACCGCGAGCGACAACGTCGGCGACCGGAGGACGATGAAGAAGATCGACTGATCGGCCGGATTCACCTTCTGGTACGAAGGCGGGGACGGCATTTCCGGCGGGAGCTGTCGGGCGGCGCGGCCAATCATCGACTGGACGTCCTGGGCGGCGGCGTCGATGTTGCGATTGATGTCGAACTGAATGGTGATGTCCGTCCCGCCCTGGGTACTCGTGGAGTTGATGCTCGTCACCCCGGCGATCGAGGTGAATTGTTTCTCCAGCGGAAGAGCCACCGAGGCCGCCATCGTCTCGGGGCTGGCGCCGGGCAGCGCGGCGCTGACTCGAATCGTGGGAAAGTCGACGCTCGGGAGATCGGCAACCGGCAGGACCTGGTACGCGAGGCCACCGAACATCAGGATGCCCAGCATCAGGAGCGTCGTGGTGACCGGACGCTGGATGAAGATTGCCGACAGATTCATGGCGCCACCTTTCGATCATCCTGCGTGCTCTGATCCGCCTGCCGTCCCTCGCCTTTCACGCTGATTCGACTTCCGGGCACGAGCCGAAGGTGGCCGTCGGTCACCACCGTGTCGCCGGGTTGGATTCCGGTGGCGACGACCGTTTCACTGCCGCTGACGCGGTCGACGGTGACCGGACGCATTTCGACAGTCTGATCCTGCTTGACCACGAACACGTAGGTTCCCTGCTGACCCGTCTGCACGGCCACGGACGGTACGACGATCGCCTTTGGATCGGTCGTCAGCGTGACCACGACGTTGACGAACTGGCCAGGCCACAGCCGTCGATCGGCATTCGGAAAGGTCCCCTTGATGCGAATCGTGCCGGTCTGCTCGTCAACGGAGTTGTCGACGAATGAGATTCGCCCGACGGCGGGTGATCCCTCATCGTTGGGTGGAGATGCCGTCACCCGCAGGGAGCCGCCGGCCATGTAGCGCTTGAGATCAGACAGTCGCGCTTCCGGAATCGCGAACGCGACAGAGATCGGCAGGATCTGGTTGATGGTGACGAGTGCCGTCGTGTCGTTGGCGCGAACCAGGTTGCCCTCGTGCACCATGATCGCGCCGGTGCGGCCGGAGATGGGCGCTTTGATGGTCGCGTAATCGAGCTGCACGGTGGCGTTCTCGACAGCGGCCTTGTCAGCGCTGACCGTCGCGTTGAGTGCGCTCATGTCGGAACGCGATGTGTCCACCTGCTCGCGGGTCGCGATGCCGCGCTTGGCGAGGTCTTCGTAACGCTTGGCCATGAGCGCCGCGTTCTCCGCGCGCGCCGAATCACGTTCGAGGTTGGCCTGCGCTTCGCGCAGGGCCAGTTCGAGCGGGCGGCGATCCAGCGTGAACAGCACCTGGCCCTGCTGCACATCGTCGCCTTCGGTGAAGTTGACCTTCTCGAGTTGCCCGGTGATCTGGGAGCGGATCGATACGTTGGAGAACGCTTCCGCGGTGCCGATCACGCTGATCTCGATCGGCATCTCTTTCTGAATGACTGGCGCCGTGGTGACGGGGACAGGAGCGCCACCGCCACGGCCCCCGCCGGGCGCTGCCGCCGCGGCAGGGGCATCCTCAGCAGCGCAGCCGATCGCACCAACCGACACAATTGTCACCACCGCGACAAGAACAATGAATCGAATGAAACCCATGCGTGGTCCCGGCACTGCCGTTATGAGTAGGGCGGGTCCTGCTGTGCGGACCCGCCGGGTCTAAAAGGCAAGACCCGGCCTACGACCAAGACCCGCCCTACGCTGCCGATGTATTACCGGCCTACGTTATTACTGCCCGCTACCCGTGGTTTGTTGCACGGGTTCTATGCGGAGCACTGCGCCTT
>JAICEG010000237.1 GCA_025924295.1 Vicinamibacteria bacterium | reverse complement strand
GGCACGAGCAGGATCTTCAGCTCATGGAGCAGCGCTTCCCGTCGCGCGCCCAGCGACTTCAGCTCTTCATCGGCAAGCTCGCGCATGTCGGTGTCGGCGCTACGGAACAGTTCTTCGGCGCCCGCGATGTCGAGCTCGACGCCCTTGAACTCGCGAAACTTCTGCACGAGCGGCTCGAGCTCCGCCAGCGCCTTGGCCGCCTTCTTGTACTCCGAAGGATCCGACTGCACTTCGACGGTGCCGAGCTTCGTCATCAGCTCGTCGTAGCGCGATTCAACTGAGGTGAGTTTGTCGAACATGTTCTGGATCCGGGGTCCGGCTCTGGCCGGACACTACGTACCCTTCAATTATCCCCCCGAGACCGGGGGAAGGAACGCTACTTCGTCGCCATCGTTCACCGAGGCCGACATCCGGGAGTAGTCAGCATTGACCGCTACAGACATCGTCCGCTCGTATTCCCCAAGGGACGGCATCTCGGCGACGAGGCCTTTCCACACACTTTGGACGGTCGCTGGGCCCTCGACGTCCCGGACGAGTTCTCCCGCCCCCGCAAGATCCCGCAGCCGGGCGAACAGCCGGATTGTCACGCGCATGCGATGCGATACGCCGTCTGCCGGGCCGATTCATCATCGGGATCCGCAGTGGCGCCCTCCAGCCACACGTCGCCGCCCTCGAAGTGCTCGTGCTTCCAGATCGGGACGATCTGCTTGATGCGCTCGATCGTGTAGCGACATGCCGCGAAGGCATGAGCGCGATGGGGGGATACCACGACAATGATCACGCTTGCCTCCCCGATCTCGATGCGCCCGGTTCGATGGTGCACGCCCACCAGCGTATCCGGCCAGGCCTGCGCGATTTCGTCGACGATGCGGGTCAGGGCCCGCACGGCCAGCGGCTCGTACGCTTCGTAGTCGAGGAAGGACACGCGACGCCCCTGGTTGTGATCGCGAACCAGACCGACGAAAGAGGCGACCGCACCATCCCCGGCGCGCGACCCGCTGACGCTCCGAATGAGCGCAGGGAGATCGAGCGGGTCGGGGGTCACTGCAAGGAGCGACATTACTCCAGTATTACATGCAGTTCAGGGTTCACGGTTCAGCGTTCACCTCACCCTTTGAACCTGAAGAAGTGCCCGAGCGGTCCGTGACCTTTGCCCAGATGGGGCGCGTGACGGATCGCCTCGGCGACGTAGTGCTGCGCGCCGCGGATTGCGGTGTGCAGGTCGTGGCCCCGGGCGAGATGAGACGTGACGGCTGCCGCAAACGTGCACCCGGTGCCGTGGGTCTGTCGGCCCGGCACCCGCACGTGAGGAAACTCGACGAACTCGTCGTCGTGCAGCAGCAGGTCGATGATGTCGTCCGAAGGGAAATGGCCTCCCTTGATGACGACCGCAGTGGCACCCATTTCGACGATACGCCGCGCAGCCTCCTTACGATCATCCGCGGTCCGGATTTCGATGTTGGCGAGTGCTTCGGCCTCGGGAATGTTCGGCGTGACGAGGAACGCCTGACCGATCAGCTCTGTTTTCATCGCGCCGACGGCATCCTCGTCCAGCAGTCGATCCCCACTCTTGGCGACCATGACGGGGTCGACGACGAGCATGGGAATCTCGAGGTCGCGAACCGCCGCCGACACGGCTTCGACGATCGCTGCGTTCGCGAGCATGCCGGTCTTTGCCGCATGCACGCCGAAGTCAGAGACGACGGCCTCGATTTGCGCGGTCACGAGGTCCGCCGGCAACGCTTCGGCCATCGTGACTCCGACTGAGTTCTGTGCCGTGACAGCAGTGATCGCACTCGTGCCGTACACGCCATGCGCGGCGAATGTTTTCAGATCGGCTTGAATACCCGCGCCCGCGCCGGAATCGCTGCCCGCGATGGTTAGCGCAACACGCATCGCTTTGCGCCGCGTGAGTCGAGCCCTGCCTTATTCGGAGCGGCCGAACAGCTGCCACAGCGCCGGAACGAGCCCGGCGGCGACCGCAATCTTGATCAGATCCGGGACGATGAACGGATAGATGCCGGTGAGCGCTGCGACACTCATGCCCGGCGCGGCACCTTCAAGCGGGCGCGCAAAGACTCCCAGCCAGGTCACGCCGATCGCGTAGATCACGGCCAGACCCGCGAGCATCGCGACGATCGATGTGAGGTATCGGCGATCGAAGCCGCGCTCGGCCAGATAGCCGGTGAGGAACGCGGCCAGCGGGTACGCCATCAGGTAACCGCCGGTCGGTCCCAGCAGACGCAAGGGGCCAGGCGGGAGTATTCCGGAAGCGGCGAAGACCGGCAGTCCGGCAATGCCGGCGGCGAGATACAGAATCTGACTCGCTGCACCAAGCCGGGAGCCGAGAGCGAGCGCGCCCAGGAGGACGACCATCGGTTGCAATGTGAATGGCACCGCTGTGAACGGCAGCGGCACCGAGATCTGCGCCGCTGCTGCCGTCAGCACCGTGACGAACAGCATCGAGGCGATTTTGACGCCGCGCGCGGTTTCGATGGACCCACGGCGTGCAGCCAGGGCATTCACGAGCGTGGTCGAAGTGGAGAGAGCCATCGCCGCGAATTGTACTCCAGCCCCTCGCTTGGTCCGGCTAAAGCCGGACACTATGGAGGTGCCGCTACTTGGCCAGCACTAACAGGTATTGATAGGGCAGCGTCTCCTCGTCGACGATGCGAAGCCCGGCAGCGCGCACGTCCGAGATGACGGACGCCTTGTCCACACGGACGTTTTCGGGCGGCCCTGGCCCGCCGCGACCGGGATTCCAGTTCACGACGCCGATCAGCCCGTTGGGCTTGAGTGCGCGTGCGAGGTTCTGGAGAAAGGTGACCCGGTCTTCGACTTCTTGATACGCATCGACGACGACGATGGCATCGAGTCCCGACACCTGCAGATTGGGATTGCTGCCGTCGCCGAGGCGTGTTCGCACGTTCTGCAGCCCTTCGCGACTGACGCGGCGGCGTATCGCCTCCAGCATCTCGCGCTGAACGTCCTGCGAATAGACGACGCCATTCGGCCCGACCCGCCGGGCCAGGTGAATGGTGAACCAGCCGGCGCCGGCTCCGATGTCCGCGACGCTCGATCCGTCAGCGACGTGGAGGAGGTCCATGATCTGCTCGGGCTTCTGCCAGGCCGCGCGGTCGGGGCTTTCGAGAAGACCGAGATCGATGGGTGGGAAGAGACGACGCTGCGGTTGCGCGGCGGGGGGCTGTTGCTGCTGTTGCGCATTCACAGGCGCATGAATCCCGACCAGCACTGAGATGGCTGCGGCGGATGCGAAGGCGCCGAGCAGGGCCTTCATCGCTTCTCACCAGCGATGCCGGGACTAGTCATCGCGTCGACCGAGAGGATTCGATCGAGCTCGGTCGCCTCGAGCAGGCCGCGTTCGAGGACGAGCGTGCGGATTGGCCTGCCAGTCGCGACGGATTCCTTCGCGATCTCTGCGGTTTTCTCGTAGCCGATGTAGGGACTGAGTGCCGTCGCCAGCGCGGTGCTTCGTTCGAGCAGTTCACGGGCACGCGTGGCGTCAGCGGTGATCCCGTCGACGGTACGCACCTTCAGCGCGTGCATCGCGTTTCGCATGATCGTCGACGCGTGCAGCGAGTTCCACGCAATGACCGGCATCATCACGTTCAGTTCGAGTTGGCCGGCTTCCGCGGCCATGCAGACGGTCGTGTCACAGCCGACCACCTGAAAGCAGACCTGGTTCACCATCTCCGGGACCGACGGATTCACTTTGCCCGGCATGATAGACGAGCCCGGCTGTACCGCGGGCAACGCGATCTCCGAGAGGCCTGCCCGCGGGCCCATGCTCAGAAGCCGCAGGTCGCTCGCAACCTTCCCGAGCTCGATCGCCAGGCGCCGCATCGCGCCCGAGTAGGCGAGCACGTCGCCCATGCTCTGTGTGACACGAAAGCGATTGACCGCGGGTACGACGCCGATTCCGATGCTCTCGGCAAGATGCGTCACCGTGCGAGCGGTGAAATCCTCCCCGGCATTCAACCCCGTGCCCACCGCCGTCGCGCCCAGGTTCAGTTCCTTCAACTGTTCCGCCGCCGTTGCCACATCGTCCGCGCCGCGATCGATGCAGGCGGCGTAGCCGCCGAACTCCTGTCCAAGCGTCATCGGCACCGCGTCCTGCAGATGCGTCCGCCCGACTTTCAGGACACTGGCGAAGTCTGCCGCCTTACGCTGCAAGGACGCCGCCAGAGCCCGGGCCGCTTCGACCAGGGGCGCGTGGCCCAGTAACAGGGCGAGACGGGTAGCTGACGGGAACACGTCGTTGGTCGACTGTCCCATGTTCACGTGGTCGTTGGGGTGCACGAGCCGGTATTCCCCCCGGGCCCCGCCGAGAAGCTCGCTGCCGCGGTTCGCGAGCACCTCGTTGACGTTCATGTTGTGGGACGTGCCCGCCCCCGCCTGGTAGACGTCCACGATGAACTGGTCGCGCAGGGCGCCGTTCAGAATCTCGTCGGCCGCCTTGACGATCGCCTCGCCGACACGCGAGTCGAGGCGTCGGAGCTCGACGTTGGCGCGTGCCGCCGCCTTCTTGATCAGGACCGTCGCCGTGACCAGGTCCGGGTGCGCACGCAAGCCGCTGATGGGAAAGTTTTCGACCGCCCGCGCCGTCTGGACGCCGTAGTAGGCATCGGTGGGAACCGGGTATTCGCCGAGGGGATCGTGCTCGACGCGGGTCATAAATGTAATGGGGTCGGGAGTCATTTGTTGAGGACACCCAACCGCGTCACACAAATTATACTGAGCGGATGCTTTCCTCGTTCTTAGACAGCGTGCTCTCCCTCGTTGTCCGCACTTCCACCGATCTTCCACCTGATGTGCGAGCCGCGATGAAGGTCGCCATGGCCCAGGAGCAGGCCGGCACCCAGTCGTCGCAGGCGCTCACGGTGATCGCGCAGAACATCGACCTTGCTGCTGACTGCGAGGGGGCGATCTGCCAGGACACCGGCATGCCGACCTTCGAGGTGAAGACGCCGGTCGGCCTGAACCAGATAGTTCTGAAGAAACAGATCCGCGACGCCGTCGCTGAAGCCACCAAGCGGGGTAAGTTGCGCCCGAACTCGGTGGACTCGCTGACCGGCGACAACTCGGGCGACAACCTCGGACCCGGTACGCCGATCATTCATTTCGAGCAATGGGAGAACGACGACGAGATCGAAGTGAAGTTGATCCTGAAGGGCGGCGGGTGCGAGAACATGAACGCGCAGTACTCCCTGCCCACCGAGCTAGCGGGGCTCGGCCGCGCCGATCGTTCCATCGAAGGCGTTCGCAAGTGCATCCTGCACGCAGTGTGGTACGCACAAGGTAAAGGGTGTGCGCCCGGCGCGATTGGTGTTTGCGTCGGCGGTGATCGGACCTCGGGATACGTGCACGCGAAGGAGCAGTTGTTCCGCACGCTCGACGATGTGAATCCCGACCCGCGCCTGGCGGAGCTCGAGGCGTCGATCATGGGCGAGGTCAACAAGCTCGGAATCGGCGCGATGGGATTTGGCGGCCGCGTGTCGCTGATTGGATGCAAGGTCGGCGCACTCAACCGCCTGCCGGCGAGCTTTTTCGTGTCGGTCGCCTATGACTGCTGGGCCTATCGTCGTCTCGGCGTCGTGCTCGACGCGAAGAGCGGAGAGATCAAGCGGTGGCTCTATCGCGACGCCGCGAGCCCGGTGGTTCACATGGCCGATCAATCCGGGTTCCCGAGAACCGGGCGCGAGGTCGCGCTTCGAACTCCCATCACTGAAGAGCAGGTGCGCTCGCTGAAGGTGGGCGATGTCGTGCTGCTCTCGGGTCGTGCATACACCGGCCGCGACGCGGTTCACCATCACCTCATGTCGCATGATGCGCCGGTCGACTTGCGTGGCGGTGTGATCTACCACTGCGGACCGGTCGTGGCGAAGGAGGGCAGCGGCTGGCGCGTCACGGCGGCGGGACCGACGACGAGCATTCGCGAGGAGCCGTATCAGGCCGACGTGATTGCTCGCAATGGCGTCCGCGTGGTGATCGGCAAGGGCGGAATGGGGGCGAAGACGCTGGCGGGGCTCAAGAAGTCAGGCGCCGTCTACCTCAACGCGATCGGTGGAGCGGCTCAGTTCTACGCGCGAACCATCAAGAGTGTTGATGGCGTCTCATTGATGGAGTTCGGTACGCCCGAGGCGATGTGGCACCTCACGGTCGAGGAGTTCCCGGCGATTGTCACGATGGACGCGCACGGCAACAGCCTGCACAAGGACGTCGAACAGGAGTCGGCGCAGGCGCTCACCGCGATCGGCAGCTGAGGTCGGAAGGGTAAGTCGTGCCCTTGCTGAGAGATACGGCGGCATACGAATTTGCGCTAACTTGCCCGTACCCTTCGCAGGACGGTATAATTTCGGGTAGGAGTCTCACATGATCAACGTGTCCGAAACAGCAGCGTCGAAGATCAACGAGCTGCTCGCCGAAGAGGGAAAGACGGGTAGCGGTCTTCGCGTGTTCGTCCAGGGCGGCGGCTGTTCGGGGTTCCAGTACGGGTTGATGATTGAAGAGGCCGGCGGCGCCGGTGACCAGGTCTACGAGTCCAACGGTGTACGTCTCTTCGTCGATCCGGTGAGCGTCAGCTATCTCAAGGGCGCCGAAGTCGATTTCGTCGACACGGTGACCGGCGGCGGGTTCACGATCAAGAACCCGAACGCCACGTCAACCTGCGGGTGCGGACAGTCGTTCAGCGCCTGAGACCGTATCGGTCAACGTGTCAAAGGTTCGCTGGAAAGAGTGGGGTAGTTACCTTTGACAGCTCTTCCAGATCTCGCGCGCCTGAAGCCGACCGGTGGCAAGCGCTCCAGCAAGCGGGAGCAGATTGTCAACGTCTTCCTGGGACAGGAAGGGCATCTCAGCGCTGACGACCTCGTCGATCTCATACGGCGCGAGGATCATCGGATCAGTCGCGCCACCGTCTATCGCACACTGCAGTGGATGGTCGACGCGGGCATTGCCCGCAAGGTCGACTTCGGTGAGGGGCGTTTCCGGTTCGAGCATTCCTACCGTCAGCCTCGTCACTTTCACCTGATCTGCAAGAGCTGCCATCGTTCATTCGAGTTCCTCAGCTCGGACATCGAAGCCTTCATCGAGGAAGTGGCTGCGGCGCGCAGCTTCTCTGCCTCTCAAAGCGTCGTCCAGATCTATGGGACGTGCGACGAGTGCCGGACCGGACGCGCGTCGATGGCAAGCTCCGAGGGGCACACCGATCTCGTCTTCGCGCGCGATGCGTTGCGCATCGCGATCGCGACCGAGCGCAGCGGCCTCGACTTCTACACGCGCGCGGCGAAGGTGACCAAGGACGCGCGCGGGCGCAAGGTCTTCCAGGACCTGGCGCTGGAGGAGAAGGAGCATCTCGGCAAGCTCGAGGCGCGCTACAACGAGCTGCTGCGACGGGATCCCCAGCTCGAGTCGCGCCCGACGTTCCTGTTCTTCAAGGGCGCCGCCAACGGACTCTTCGCCGAAGGCGCCGAGCGCCTGATGCGTGGCGTCAACGATCAGCAGGCGCTGATGATCGGTATCCGGTGCGAGCGAGGTTCGCATCGGTTCTTCAAGAAATACGGCGAGCGCTTCGAGGACTCCGAGGGTAAACAGATCTTCCTGGAGTTTGCCAACGAAGAGCGCGACCACCTCGACTTGCTCATTCGCGAATACCGCGCGCTGGTGAAGCGACAGGGTCGCACCCGGCGCGGGCCACGCACTCCCGCCGCCACGGCCGCCCGCGCGAGCGCTCGTTGAGCGGGCGGCGGTTCCGCATGCCTGCCGCTGGATGACCGACCTTCACATGCACACGACGGCCTCCGATGGCCGTTGTACCCCGCGTGAACTGGTCGATCGCGTCGCGGCTGCCGGTATCACCATCATGGCGGTCACCGATCACGACACGACCGCATCGGTCGACGAAGTCGCAGCGCTCGCGCGGTCGCGAGGCATCGAGGCGCACACCGGTATCGAGATCACGGCAGTCGAAGACGGTCGCGACATCCACATCCTCGGCTACTTTCTGAATCCCGCCGAGCCTCGCTTGATCGAATTCCTGCGCATACAGCGCGAGACCCGGCTCGAGAGGGTCCGAACCATCGCGGCGCGCCTCGCGGAGCTTGGAGTGCCGATCGACCTGCCTGCCCTGCTCGAT
>JAICEG010000236.1 GCA_025924295.1 Vicinamibacteria bacterium | reverse complement strand
CTCCAGCGTGGCGGCGATCGTGGTCAGGTTCGCACCGGCCTGCGTTGGTGATACTCCGGGCTTCAGCCGTGCGATGCCGCGAAAGCTGAGTGCGCTCCGGTTCCGCAGTGAGTCCTTCATCTGCGCCGGGAGCACCACGTCTGCCATCATCGACGGAATCCAGACATCTGGCCCGAAGACGGCGTTGACACCCCTGAAACCTTCGGGTGCGATACCGATGACGGTGAACACGACGTCGTTGATGCGCAACGGACGACCGACGATGTCCTCCGCTGCGCCGAACCGCGCCTGCCACGCCGAATAGGCGAGAACGAGGACCGGCGCAGTGCCTGGCGACGCATCTTCCTCCGTGAGAAAGAAGCGCCCACGGACAGGGCGAACGCCGAGCGTCGTGAAGAAGTTGCCCGTGACGAGCTCACCAAAGAGCCGCCGTGGGTTGTTGCTCTCCAGGAGCGTGAGCGTGGTCGGAGCCGAATGTCCGGCAACGCTCTCGAAGACCTGGTTTGTGTCGCTGATGTCTCGCAGATTCGGGTACGAGATGGGCAGCGCCTCCGTGGACCGTGTGCTCACATCAACCGTTCGCACGGCAAAGAGCTCGCCCGGACGATCGACTGGGAGTGGATGCAGGAACAGCGTGTTGATGACCGAGAACACTGCCGTGTTAGCGCCGATCCCGAATGCGAGCGTGAGAACGACAATCGACGTGAACCCAGGCGTCTTGCGCCAGAGTCGCACGCCGTATTTCACATCCCGCCAGAAGGTCTCCATGGTCGCTCCTCACTGCTCACGACGTAGTTCGAGAATCTGCACCGCCGGTCCTCGACCGCTGCGCGGGGAGCGCTGCGGCGATGCAGAGAATCCAGATGAACGCGGGAAAGCGGGCGAGTGGCAGGAGGAAGACAGCCGGTTCGAGGATCAGCGTCAGCGTCGACAGTTCCGCGAACACCGCGATGACGACGCCGAACCACATCAGCCATCGCGGGATCTTCCGCGTCAAGCCACCCGTGATGGAACCGCCCGCCAGCAGCAGGCCCAACGGGACCACGTGTCCCGGACCGCCAGTCGCAAATGCGAAGAGCTGCAGCATTCGGGCATCGGTCGTCACGTCTGCCACGCCGGGAGCCGCCAGGACCCACTGAGTCAATGCCGACGCCGCCAGGAAGAACGAGGCCGCGAAACCTCCGAAGAGCGCGATGGTCACGCCGGCGGCTTCGATGCCCAGGAACCTGAGACGGCTCACGAGGGTGGCGGTGAAAAGGCCGAGTGGGATGGCCGCACCGAACTGCAGGAACGCCATCACGCGGGTGGCGAAGGCGTGCTCGGCGAAGTAGCGCGCGGTGTCGGCATCACCGAACGGTCTCGGATAGGGCGCGCCTCCGGTCAGGACCGCCCCTGCGACGAGGCTGCCGACGAACAGCGCCATGAAGAGCGCGCCCAGGAGGATGAGCGGTGGTCCGGGGTGCCGGACGATCGTGGAGGTACCGTCGAGTGACGAGTGCTGCATGGCTCTTCAATCTCTTTCTTGCGATAATCATTCATGTAATGAATGATTATCGTATGTTACGATCCTTGGACGATGGCGCACAAGAGAAGTTCCAGGGCGGCCGCAGGCTCAGGCGGGGCGGGCGGACGGGGCGCGGGCTCGCCGGCATTCCTCCTCGCCCAGGTCGGGGCGCACGCGGCGGCGCGATTTGCCGAGCGGCTGGGACCGCTCGGGTTGACGCCGGCACATGTCGGCTCGCTGCGGATCATCGCGGCATCCGAGGGGGCCAGCCAGCAGGAGGTCGCGACCAGGCTCGGGATGTTCCCGAGCCGCTTGGTCGCACTCGTCGATGAGCTGCAGGAGCGCGGACTGGTCATGCGAGTGGAGAACGCTCGCGACCGGCGCACCTACTCACTGGTGCTGACCGCTGATGGCCGCGAGCTGCTGGAACGAATCGGACGCGTCGCGCGCGAGCATCAGGAGTCGCTGCTGACGTCGCTCAGTGCCGAGGAGCGCGAGCAGCTGGCGGCACTCCTGCGGCGCATTGCCGACCAGCAGGGGCTGCAGCCGGGTGTTCATCCCGGCTTTGCGAGATTACGAGTGAAGGAGAGCGCAGCGCCTCGCACTTGACATCAACTACATTAGTAGTTTACAAAACGTCATTCGTAGGTGACGAGTGGCGCGAACCTCTTTGACGAGACCCGAACTGCAGATCCTCGAAGTCCTGTGGACGCGTGGGGCCTGCTCGATCCGTGAGATCCACGAGGCACTTCCCGCGAAGGGCAGACCTGCCTTTACTACCGTCCAGACCGTCGTCTATCGGCTGGAGAAGAAGAAGGCGATCCGCCTGGTCAAGCGTATCAGCAAGGCGAACATCGTCGAGGCCGCCGTCTCGCGCGACGAGGCGCACACCACGCTGGTGGACGAATTACTCAACCTGTTTGGCGGCCGCCCCAAGCCGGTGATGGCTCGCCTCGTCGAATCGGGACGTTTGACACTCGAAGACATCAAGGAAGCCGAGGGCGCGCTCAAGAAGCTCCTCAAGAAGGGTGGGTCGCGATGACCTCCTGGCTATGGTCCGCGGTGACGAATCATCTCTGGCAATCGACGCTGTTCGTGTTCGTCATCTGGCTGGCGGCGCAGGCCCTGCGCCGCAACGGCGCGCGCGTCCGCTTCTGGTTGTGGACGGCAGCCTCGATCAAGTTTCTCGTGCCGCTCTCACTGCTCGTGAGCCTGGGGGGGAACTTCCAGTGGCGGGATGCACCGGTTGCCGTGCAGCCGGCGGTCTCCTTCGTGATGGAGGATGTGCTGATGCCGGCGCCCATCGCCGTCGTGGTGCTGGAATCCGTCTCGCCATCCACGCCGGTGTGGCCGTGGCTGCTCCTGGCGACTTGGTGCACGGGCGTGGCCGTCGTCCTGAGATCCTGGTGGCGGCAGTGGGCGCCGATCCAGGCCGCACTCCGCCGTGCGACGCCGCTGCAGCTCGCTGTGCAGTACGGCGCGATCGATCTGGCGGTCATGTCCTCTCCATCGATGCCCGAGCCGGGTGTTGTCGGCATTCGTCGCCCGTGCCTGCTGCTTCCCGAAGGCATCGTCGAACACCTGACGCCCGCGCAGCTGCGCTCGTTGATCGCGCACGAGCGCTGCCACATGCGTTGCCACGACAACCTGGTTGCCGCGCTGCACATGGTCGTTGAAGCAATCTTCTGGTTCCATCCCGCAGTGTGGTGGATCGAGACGAAACTCGTCGACGAGCGCGAGCGCGCCTGCGATGAGGCGGTGCTGCAGGCGGGCAGCAGACCGCAGGACTACGCCGAGGGGATTCTCGAGGTGTGTCGCCAAGCAGTCGGTGTGCGGCCGGCCTGTGTGGCCGGCGTGAGCGGCTCGAACGTGCGCGCGCGTGTGGAGGCGATCATGCGAAACGAGATCGGGCATCCGATGACGCCTGGCCGGCGATGGGCGCTGGCCTGCGCGATCGTGGCAGTGGTCGGGGGTCCCGTTGCGGGCGGGGCACTTTCAGTTCAATCGACGATCGTCGTTCCGCCATCGCTGTCATTCGATACGGCATCGGTGACCAGGGACAAGCGGCCTGGACCTGGACCCAAAGACTCCGGTCCACTTCGCCTCGAAGCGAGCCTGATGCGGCACGCGATGTCACGCAATGCCGCCGACCTGCCGCGCGCACGCGACGGTGGAGGCAGCCGGTTCGCGATTGGTGGGCCGGTCGCGTCGCTGATTCAGGCGGCCTACAACGTCACGCACTTCCAGATCGAGGGGAGTCCGGACTGGGTTTTCTCGGATCGGTATCTGATCGAGGCACGAACGCCGGCCGACGCCACCGCCGATCAGAAGCGGGCGATGCTGCAGTCGTTGCTCGCCAATCAGTTTCAGCTCACGCTCCGGCGCGAGACCAGAACGTTGCCGGTCTACGAGCTCGCGGTGGCAGACGACGGACTCAAGATTTCTCCGGTGAAACCGGGTGATTGCATCCCGATGAAGGAGGTGCGGTGGGACCTGATCGATCTCGAGGCGCCGCTGTTCGTTTGTGACGGTTGGCGACGAAGGCCGCTCAGCCAGTGGCCCGAGACCCGGCCGCGGCCGCAGTGGCCACGAGTCCATCGCATCGAAGCCGGTTGGGCGTCGATGGCATCGCTCATCGAATTCATCTCGCCTGATGTCGACCGTCCGGTCGTCGACAGGACCGGCTTCACCGAGCGCTTCAACTTTGTCCTGGACTTCGCGGCGTCAGCTGATATGGACCGAATTGCCACGTCCGGTCCGACAATTTTCGCCGCGCTGCGTGAACAGCTGGGCCTACAGCTGGTGCCCGTCGATCTGCCGCTCGACGTGTTCGTGATCGAGCGGGTCGAGCGGCCGGCCGAGAACTGATACAGCACTGTCGGATCTCCGAAAGGCCGCGCTCGATGTAGACTGGCAAATCATGCTTCGAATTGTCGTGTTGTCTCTGGCGCTGGCGACGCTTGTACCGAGCATCGTCCAGGGGCAGGAAGCGCAGACCCGCGAAGAAGCCGACCGGCAGCGTCGTGAACAGCAGGCCACAGAGGTCCAGACCTACCAACCCAACGGCGTGGAACGAGCGATGGATTTCGCCGAGGACAAGGCGATCTTCATCCTCGACCGCGAAGGCTTTCACCCCAAGCTCGGATCGTTGACCGTCGGCAGCGGGTTCGCCTATGGCCTGGGCTTTCGCGATCGCGATCTGTTCTCCAATCGTGGCGCGCTGGAGGTGTGGGCGGCGGGCAGCGTCAAGGGATACTGGGCCACCGAGGCGCGGCTGAGATTCCCGCGGCTCGCCAACAATCACCTGTATCTCGAGACGTGGGGCAGCCGCCGCGACTATCCGCAGGAGAACTTCTTCGGCCTCGGCCCCGATTCGAACCGCGACGATCGATCGGACTACGCGATTCGCACGAATCACTTCGGCGGCCGCGTAGGCGTCAGGCCGTTCGCGCGTCACCTGCTCGTCGGTGGGGGACTGGAGTTCCTGCAGCCACGCCTCGGTGCGGGTCAGAACGACAGCTACCCCGACGTGCCGGAGCTGTTTCCGCCGACCGACGTCCCCGGCATCGACAGCCGATCGGATTTCCTGCGATCCGAGTTCTTCGTCGAGGTCGACTACCGTGAGCCGATCTACGCGAAGAAAGGGGGCTGGTATCGCTTCGACTGGTCGCACTTCGACGATCGCACGACCAACCAGTTCACGTTCAATCGCTTCGACGCCGACGTGCGACAGTTCTTCGGTTTTCTCGCCGGCCGGCGTGTCCTTGCCACGCGGCTCTTCGTATCGACCTCGGACACCAGCGCTCCACAGGTGATGCCGTTCTTCCTCATGCCGACGCTCGGTGGCAACGACACGCTGCGCGGTTTCCGCGAGTACCGGTTTCGCGGTCCGCACGCGATGCTGGCGCAGGCCGAATATCGCTGGGAGATCTGGAGCGGCTTCGACGGCGCGATCTTTTACGATGCCGGCAAGGTTGCCGATCACCGCAGCGACTTGAACTTCAAGGACCTCGAGTCCGACTATGGTATCGGTTTCCGATTCAATACCAACAACGGCGTCATTTTCAGGGTCGATACCGCGTTCGGGAGCAATGATGGCAAGCATCTCTACATCGTCGTTGGCGGCATCTTCTAGCGCGCGTGTGACTTCGATCCCGCGCGCGCGGCACAGGGGCGGTGAGAAGAAAGAACCAGCCGCTCGGCGTGTTGCGATGGCCAGCATCGCCGCGGTGGTGGCGGTGGCGACCATCGTCTCGACGCAGTCGCCGCGCTTCTATCCGGATGACCCACTCTGGACGGATAACGACCGTGTCGCGGATGCGTCCAAGGCCGGCGCGGTCGAAGACTCGAACGGCTACGACTTTCTCGTGAACACGCTCGGACACCCGGGTGAGCGGCGGGACGTCCGCGCGCTCAACGTGAACACGGTCGACGAGGTTCCTGACTCGAGCTGGTTCACCAATCGCATCGGCCGGATGGATATGAGCGTCGCGGAGATCGTGCGCGGGCCGGATCGCGTCGAACGGGTGGACATCACGGGCTGGCAGGTCTCGGGTGGCAAGACGACTGGTGTGCAGCCCGGCTTCCGCATGACCGATCCCGCCGGTCAGATCTACCAGATCGAGGTCGATCCGCCATCGAACCCCGAGCTCGCCAGCGGCGCCGAGATGATCGGGACGGCCTTCTACCACGCGATTGGCTACAACGTGGTTGACGTCTACCTGGCCGAGATCGATCGCGACAAACTCGTCATCGCGGAGGGAGCGACGATTCGAGATCCGCTCAACGGCCGCCGGCGCCAGATGAAGAAATACGATCTGGACGACGTCTTCAATCGCGCTGCCCGACTCGAGAGCGGCCGCTATCGCGTGCTGGTCAGCCGTTTCGCGTCCGGAACCCCGCTCGGTAACTTCCGCTACTACAGCCGTCGCCCCGACGACCCGAACGATCTCGTCCTGCACGAGCACCGGCGCGAGCTGCGCGGCGCCCGTGTCTTCGGCGCCTGGCTCAATCACGACGACTCGCGCGGCATCAACAGCCTCGACATGCTCGAGACGACCAACGGCCGCGCCTGGATCAAGCACTACATGTTCGACTTCGGATCCATCCTCGGCAGCGGGACCGTCTACGCACAGCGCCACCGGCCGGGCAACGAGTACATGTTCGAGCAGAAGCCGGGCTGGTTGACGCTGGCGACGCTCGGTCTCTACGTGCGGCCGTGGATAACGATCGACTATCCCGACGTGCCTTCGTCGGTCGGCCGGCTCGAATCGCAGCAGTTCGACCCGCTCAAGTGGAAGCCGGAGTATCCGAACGCCGCCTTCGAGAACATGCGCCCTGACGATGCGTTCTGGGCGGCCCGCATCGTATCGAAGTTCTCCGACGCCGCGATTCGCGGCATCGTCCAGAAAGCGGCGTACAGCGATCCGGCCGCAACCGACTTCCTGACGAAGACGATCATCGCGCGCCGCGACAAGGTGGTTGCGGCGTGGATCAACCAGGTGTGTCCGGTTGTCGATGTGACGTTGGCGGCGGATGGGACGCTGTCATTCAACAACGCCGCGGTCGACGCGAAAGCGGCAACCGCACCTGCGGCGTACGAGTTGAACTGGTTCCGCTTCGACAACGCGACCGATCAGCGGACGCCGGTGGGCGGAGCCATGACCGTGACGGCTGGATCGGCCCGCGCACCGGAAGGACTGACGACTGGCGACTTCGTGGGCGTCAGCGTGAAGGCGACACACGCGCAACAACCGGGATGGTCCGCTCCGTCGACGTTCATTTTCCGGCGTAGTGGCACGAACTGGTCGCTCGTGGGTGTCGAGCGAGGTCCGGTTGCCGCGGCCAAACCCTGACGATCTGTTGACCGGCGCCTATTTTTTCGGCCGGGACACGTCGATGAGCAGCGACTCGTAGTAGGTGACATCGAGGGTGTCGCCGACTTTGAGCGACTGGAGCGCCTTGCCGTCCTGCAAGGCGAGCGTGACGACACGGCCTTGAGCGCCCTTCACAGTGACTGACGATGCCGTGGCATCGATCGCGTCGACTGTCATTCTGAATGTCTGCTGTGCTCTTCTTTCCGACCCCGGTTTGCGCTCCTTCCGTTGAATCGTCGTCAGGGGCTCGGCAGGCGGCAGGGGATCGCCCGGCTTGCGCGGTGTCAGGAGCACGGCTTCGTAGTACGTCGCGGTGACCTGGTCGCCTACTTTCAGGGCGTTGAATCCCTGCATCTCTTTTTCTGCCTTGATCTCGACGCTCGTGCTGTCAGACCTCTTGAGCGTGACGGTGCGGTTTGCGGCGTCGATGGCCTCGATGGTCGCGGTCACGCTGACCGGTTTGGATTCCTGTGCCCGGATTTGTCCGGCGGCGCTGAGCGGAAGCGCACAGGATGAGAGCAGAGCAACACAAACAGCGGTTCGCATCATGATTGACCTCCGGCGACACTAACGAACTTTTCCAGCGGGAGTGATTCTCAGGTCGGCGGCCATGCGTACCAGGTCGGCGATCGAATCGGCTTCCATCTTCTCGACCACCTGGTGGCGATGAATCTTGGTGGTCCGTTCCGAGATGCCGAGATCGAAACCGACCTGCTTGTTCAGCTGACCGCTGATCAGGTGGGCGAAGACTTCGCGCTCGCGCGGCGTCAGCCTCTCGTAGCGTCTGCGCAACTCGTGCTGACGCGTCCGCACCACGCGGT
>JAICEG010000235.1 GCA_025924295.1 Vicinamibacteria bacterium | reverse complement strand
GAAGCCATTGGGCTGATTGCGCTGAGCAGCCACATATCCGTCCGGCGTGTCGGTCGAGGGATCGATCGGCAGCTTCGCTTCATCCGGCACGATCGCTCGCGAAGAATCGATCTTGCCGGCGCTGTCGATCGGATACCACACCGGGAATGGCACGCCGAAGAACCGCTGGCGGCTGACGCACCAGTCACCGGCCAGACCGTTCACCCAGTTCTCGTACCGATGGCGCATGTACTCGGGATGCCACTGCAGCTCGACGCCAAGCGCCAGCAACTTCTCCCTGAACTCCATCGTCTTGATGAACCACTGCCGGCTCGTCACGATCTCGAGTGGGCGGTCGCCCTTCTCGTAGAACTTCACCGGGTGCGTGATCGGCCGTGGGTCGCCCAGCAGATCACCCGATGCCTTCAGCAACTCGACGATCCGCGCCCTGGCCTTCGCCGCCGAGAGGTTCGCAAGCTGATCGTAGACGGCTTGAGCAGCGGCCACGTCGCGAGACTCCCAGCCGGTCGACCCCCAGCTGACCGGACGAAACGCCCCGTTCGGCTGAATGACGGCGCGCACCGGCAATCGGAGCTCCCGCCACCAGGTGACGTCGGTGACGTCGCCGAACGTGCAGATCATCGCGATGCCGCTCCCTTTCTCGGGGTCGGCGAGCGTGTGTGCCTTGACCGGCACCGGCACCTTGAACAGTGGCGTCAATACCTCGGACCCGAACAGCGGTCGATACCGCTCATCATCCGGGTGTGCCACGAGCGCCACACACGCGGGAATCAGTTCCGGGCGCGTGGTGTCGATCTCCACGTACGATCCATCCGGGCGCGCAAACCGGAGGCGGTGATACGCGCCTGGCTGCTCCCGATCCTCGAGCTCGGCTTGCGCAACAGCGGTACGGAAATCGATGTCCCACAGTGTGGGCGCCTCGAGCTGGTACGCGATGCCGCGCTTCAGCAGGCGAAGGAACGCCGTCTGTGATGCCCGCTGTGCACGGCGATCGATCGTCGCGTAGGTGCGCGACCAGTCAACCGACAGCCCGAGGTGACGCCAGAGGTGCTCGAACGCCTTCTCGTCCTCGGCCGTGAGCCGGTTGCACAGCTCGATGAAATTCGGACGAGACACCGAGATCGGCTGCTTTCCGGGTTTCTCGGGCGGCTGGAATCCCGGGTCGTATGGCAACGACGGATCGCACCGGACGCCGTAGTAGTTCTGAACGCGTCGTTCGGTGGGCAGCCCGTTGTCGTCCCACCCCATCGGATAGAAGACGGACTTGCCGCGCATCCGCTGAAATCGCGCGATCACATCGGTGTGCGTGTACGAAAACACATGGCCGACGTGCAGCGAGCCGCTCACCGTCGGCGGCGGCGTATCGATCGAGTAGATCTCGCTGCGGGACCGATCGCGATCGAATCGATACGTGCCGTCGGCCTCCCAGCGTGCCGTCCACTTGGCCTCGAGGCCCTCTAATGCCGGTTTCTCGGGAAGATTGATCGGGTACTGGTCCATTAGTGATTCTTGATTTCTCGATCTTTGATTGGTTGGTTGATTGTCGATTCTTGATTGGTGATTTCGGCTCCGCGATTCAATCGATCAATAAATCACCAATCTCCAATCCCTAATCATCAACGAATCATCAATCACTAATCAAAAATCCCCAAATGCGGCCTTACAGACGTGCGGCCGCCGCGGCCTTGATTCGGCTGATTTCCTCGCGAATCAACCGCTCGGCCACTTCTGACACGATCTGTGCGACGAGCTCGTTGGTGGCATCGGGGGCGAGGCGCTCGAGCACACGGCGCGTCACCTCGTCGACGAGGTCGTCGGTCGCGACCCCCGGCGTCTCGGCGCGTGGCGGCGTGAAGGGCGCGGCTGCCGGAACCGATTCCCCTTGTTCGGCCGCGAAGAGCGCCGCAAACATGTCGGCCACGAGGTTCCGTCTCTCCGTCGGCTCGACCGGTTCCCGGACCGGGACTGACGCTCGCACCACCGGGGAAGGCGCCGCGTGCTGAAGCACCGGATCGTATGCGGTCAGCTCGACCGGTACCCGAGGCGCCGCCGGCACACCCTCGCTGCCTGACACGGCGAGTAGGCTCTCCAGCGTCGGCACCGCACCTCCGTCGAGATCATCGAGAAAGCCTGCGGATGCGCCCAGGCGCTTGCCCGTATCGCCGCCAAGTTCGGCAAACGCGGCATCGAGGCGGTCGAAGTAGTCATCGAGTTTCGGCTCACCTGACGCCATGACCGCGGGGCCGGGTTCACTCTTCACGCGGGTATCAGCGATCACCGCCGCAGCTCTCGACGATGCCGAACGCGACGTTTCGATCAGACCCCTCACGCGCGAGATCACCTGCTGCGGCTCGAACGGCTTCACCAGCACGCCGTCGCTGTGGACCTGCTGCGCACGCGTCTCGTCCACGGGCTCGAAGGCACCCGCCAGCAGCAGCACCGGGATGTGCGACAGATCCGACCGTCCCTTGACGAAGGCGGCCACGTCGTAGCCGCTTCGCTTCGGCATGCCAATATCGGCCAGGACGATGTCCGGCAGCTCGATGGGAATGCGTGCGATGGCCTGCTCCCCATCTCCAACGGTCACGACCTGCACGTCCTCGCCGGAGAACGTCAGCTCGACGACGCGTTGAATCGTCACGCTATCGTCGGCGAGCAGGAGCTTGTGCGTCACGAGAGCCTCTCAGATGAGACACGAACCCGGGCTTGCTGTGTGATGAAGTCTACGATCTCCTGCATCGGCGTGCCGGGCTGAAAGATGCCGCGGATGCCGATTTCATTCAACTTCGGGACATCGGCATCGGGAATGATGCCTCCGACCACGACGAGCACATCGGTCATCTGCCGTTCCCGCAGCAGCTCGACGATCCGCGGGCAGATATGCATGTGGGCGCCCGACAGAATGGACAAGCCGATGACATCGGCGTCTTCCTGCAGGGCCGCTGACACAATCTGCTCCGGCGTCTGCCTGAGGCCTGTGTATATCACTTCCATACCGGCATCACGCAGCGCCCGGGCAATCACCTTGGCGCCGCGATCGTGCCCGTCCAGGCCCGGTTTGGCAATGACTACACGAATTTTCTGACTCATACCCGAGCTCAGATTATCGGATCCTCGACGTACTCGCCCCAGACCTCGCGTAAACCGTCGCACATCTCGCCCACGGTCGCATGCGCGCGCACCGCCTCGATGAGCGGAAGCATCAGGTTCGAATCCACCTTTGCCGCGGCCTGCAGATGCTCGAGCGCCGCGCTCACCCGCGCGCGATCCCGGTTGCGCCGCGTCGCCTCGAGCCGCGCGAGCTGCCGGTCACCGGCCGTCTCGTCGATGTAGAGGGTCCCGATTCCCTCGCGGTCCGAGCTCACGAACTCGTTGACGCCGACGATGACCTGGGCCTTCGACTCGACCGCCTGCTGAAACTGATACGCGCTCTCAGCGATCTCTTTCTGCGGATACCCGCGCTCGATCGCGCTGATCATGCCGCCCATCCGGTCGATCCTGTCAATGTAGGCCATTGCCTCGTCTTCGAGGTCCTTCGTCAACTTCTCGAGAAAATACGACCCGCCCAGCGGATCGACGACGTCGACGATCCCCGTTTCGTGCGCGATGATCTGCTGCGTCCTGAGGGCAAGGGTGGCCGCCGCCTCGGTTGGGAGCGCCAACGCCTCGTCGAGCGCGTTGGTGTGCAGCGACTGCGTGCCACCAAGTGCCGCCGCCAGCGCCTGCACTGCCGTCCGCACGACGTTGTTGTAGGGCTGCTGCGCCGTGAGCGACACGCCAGCCGTCTGGGCGTGGAATCGGAGTTGCCACGATCGTGGGTTGGTGGCGTTGAACCGATCGCGCATCACTCGCGCCCAGATTCGGCGCGCCGCACGGAAATTCGCGATCTCCTCGAAGAAGTCGCTATGGGAGTTGAAGAAGAACGAGATGCGCGGTGCGAACGTATCTACATCGAGCCCAGCCTCGATTGCGTGGTCAACGTACTCGATGCCGTTGCGCAGCGTGAAGGCCAGTTCCTGCGCCGCTGTCGCACCGGCTTCCCGGATGTGATACCCGCTCACCGAGATCGTGTTCCACCGCGGTACATGCTCCGCGCAGAACGCGAAGACATCGGTCACGAGCCTCATCGACGGGCGTGGCGGATATATGAACTCCTTCTGGGCGATGAACTCCTTCAGGATGTCGTTCTGAATCGTCCCCGACAGCGATCGCCAGTCGGTGCCTCGCTCCTCCGCGACGACCAGGTACATGGCCAGCAGCATCGGGGCCGGTGCGTTGATCGTCATCGACGTCGTCACGGCGCCGAGATCGATTTCGTCGAACAGCGCACTCATGTCGGCCAGCGAGGTGACGTTCACGCCGCACTTCCCCACCTCGCCGCGAGACAACTCGTGGTCGGGGTCGCGTCCCATCAACGTCGGCAGGTCGAAGGCGACGCTCAGGCCGGTGCCGCCGGCTGCAAGCAGGCGGCGATATCGCTCGTTGGTCTCCTCCGGCGTTCCGAATCCCGCAAACTGCCGCATCGTCCACAGCTTGCCGCGATAGCCGGTCGCGTGGATGCCCCGCGTGTACGGAAATGTCCCTGGATCGCCCAGATCCCGCTCGTAGTCGATCGACTCGATGCTCTTCGGGGTGTAGAGGAGATCGCGCGCCACGAACTGATTATATCGTTCGTATTTCCGGGCTCTCGAGAGACCGACCGCGGAAGGAGACGGACTAAGATTGAGCCCATGAATGAAACCGGGCCCATCTTCGGCGCGATGCTGAGGGAGTTCGATCGCGCCGCGCGCATCCTGAAGCTCGACCCCGGCATCTGGCGGATTCTTACCTACCCCAAGCGACAGATTGTTGTGTCGTGCCCGGTGCTGATGGACAACGGCGAGATCGAAGTCTTCCGCGGCTATCGCGTGCAGTACAACATCACGCTCGGCCCGGCCAAGGGTGGCATCCGCTATCACCCGGATGTGTCGCTGGACGAAGTAACGGCGCTGGCTGCCTGGATGACCTGGAAATGCGCGGTCGCACACGTGCCGTTTGGCGGCGGCAAGGGTGGGATTGTCTGCGATCCGACCCGCATGTCGGCACGCGAGCTCGAAGCCTTGACGCGGCGCTATGTCGCCGAGATCGTCGACGCGATCGGGCCGGAGAAGGACGTGCCCGCGCCCGACGTCAACACCAACGACCAGGTAATGGCGTGGGTCATGGACACCTATAGCATGCACGTCGGCCACACCGAGACCGCGGTCGTGACGGGTAAGCCGATCGAGATGGGCGGATCGCTCGGACGGCGCGAAGCCACTGGCCGCGGCGTGATGATCGTCACGCGCGAGGCCGCGAAGCATCTCGGGCTGGACATCAAAGGCGCCAAGGTCGCCGTGCAGGGTTTCGGCAACGTCGGCTCGGTCTCCGCGGAGCTATTGGCAGGGATCGGCGCGAAGATCGTCGCGGTCACCGATTGGAAAGGTGGCGTGATCAATCCAGCCGGGCTCGACATTCCGAAGCTGCTCGCTCACGCGGCAAAGAACAAGACCGTTGATGGCTTTCCGGATGCTGATCCGCTCGAGAACGATGGCCTGTGGGGTCTCGACGTCGATGTGCTGATCCCGGCGGCGCTCGAGAACCAGATCACGATGGAGAACGCGCCACAGATCAAAGCCAGGATCCTCACCGAAGGCGCGAACGGCCCCACCACACCCGATGCTCACAATCACCTGCACGAGCGCGGCGTATTCGTCATCCCGGACATCCTCGCGAACTCGGGCGGCGTCACGACCTCGTATTTCGAATGGGTCCAGGATCGGCACGGCTACTTCTGGGAGCTCGACGAGGTGAACATGCGCCTCGAGAAGAAGATGGTGGAGGCCTTCGAGGACGTGCTCGAGACGTCAATCAAGTACAAGGTCGACCTGCGTACGGCCGCTTACATCGTGGCGATCAATCGCGTCGGAATGGTCACCAAGATGAGAGGAATGTACGCGTAGGGTTACGCAGTCACTCGGAACGGAATGAGTGTCTTCGTCTCTCCAGCCGCACCCTTGGCCGTCACCTCGACGAGGTATTCGCCGGCGGGAATGGTGTTGAGTCCCAGTGTGATTTCGTGCGTGGTTCCGGCCGCGGCAGAGGCCGTGACCGGTACGTCCGATATCTTCGTGCCGCCGCGATTGAGCAACACAGCAGTCGCCTCCGGGCGCTCGGTGCCGGGCCCGTAGGTACTGAAGCGAATCAGCACCCGATCGCTGCGCGAGAAATCACGTCCCGCCGCAGGGACAGCGTTCGGGTCGGCGGTGATCGTGCGCAGTTCCGGTAGCGTCCGCGCCCGATACAGCCGCGGCGTGCTCATCGTCACCTGCGGCGACGTGAAGTCGGGCACCTCGATGTCGCGAATCTCCTGGTCGAGCGTCCCCCCGGCCGCCCCCTCAACGGTGATACGGAGCTCAACTTTCCCGGGCGGCGCGTCGAACGTCAGGCGTTGTGGCGGCGTCGACGGCGGCGAAGCGGCTGCACTGGTTCCGAGCGATCCCGTGGTCACCGCAGCCACGATCGGACGCTCGGGCGCCCGGCCGCGATACACGACGTTGCCTGCCGACGTGGCAGCGAGCAGCGTGACGCGCCCTGCCTGTTCGCGACGATCGCCGGGAGGGAACGACAGCGGTTCCCAGACCAACGTGACGCGGGTGTTGCCACTCTCGCCCCGTTCGCTTCCGATCCAGGTTCGCACGTATTTGCCGGCCTGCACCGAGGTCGCAATGGAGGCGAGCGCGGTCTGCACCGGCTTGGCCACGTCAGGCGTCGGGTTGGCGACGCGGATCGCATCCTCGGGTCTCGCCGCCCAGAACCCACGTCGCGCGCGGACGTTGAGGTCGCGCTTCTTCACGCGCACGGTGATCTGGTGAAACTTGCCGTCGTTGGGCGCCGAAGACGTGTAGCCGAGCAGGTAGTAGTAGCTCGAATCGCGGGTGACCTGCGCCAGCCCTTGCAGCAGCGTGTTGCGATTGACGATCGCTCTGCCGTCGGTCTCCTCGGACAACGATCTCAGCGTGTCCTGCGTCATCCGCAGCGCGCGCCCATCGGTGGCAAAGCTTGGCGGTGGTCCGAACGGAAGATCGTCGAAGCCGTACTCGAAGGGCGCCAGTCCGCGCGGGTCGAGCGAGTAGAACGACGTGTTGTTCCGGTTCGCAGCGTCGATCACTTCGCGCATGCGCGAGTACACGTCAGTCTGTCCGAACCATTCCGCCGTGATCTGTTGCGAGCTGTCCTGGCTCCGCGCGGAGGCCGCCTGCTCGATCGGGTTTGCAGGCTGTGACGCATCCTGCCTGCGCATCTGCGGCGGCAGCATCGCCGTGAAACCCTCGCTCACGAAGATCACGGACTTGCGACCCTCACGGAGCGATCCGAGGCGAACAGACAGTCCCTGCAGCGCCGTCATGACGACGTCGTTGCGGATTTTCTCGACCTGCTCGGTCGGATAGCGCATGTAGTTCTGTTCGAATTGATTGAGCGGCGTGTAGTCGAACTTGCGACCCTCGAAGCGCTCGATGGCAGTCAGGACCGAGTTGTGATTGCGCGTAAACGTCAGGTCAGAGACCGGCGACAGCGGATACATGATCGAGACGACGTCGTTCGGCCGCAGCTGGTCCTGGACGAACTTCATCAACGGCTCGCGGACGCTCATCGAGTTCGCGCGCCGCACGTGGTAGTCGTCCAGGAAGAAGACGAACACGCGCACGTCCTCGCGATTGGCGATCAGCTCCTCGTCGTTCCGGGTACGGATCTCCGTTGGCGGCGGAGCACCCGGTGCCGGATTGCCGTCGACCTTGATCAGAGAAAACTGCTCGACCGACACAGGCTTGCCGTCCTCGAGGACTTCGAAGTCGGCTTGCGTCAGGTTCGTGACCGGCTGATCCTTCCGATCGTCGACGATCACGTCGACGCGGACGAAGTTGATGCTGCCGCGGAAGGTGGGCTGTTGCGGTTGCTGGCCGTCGGGCGCCTGCCCGTCCGGCGCCTGGCCTTGCGGAGCCTGGCCCTGCGGCGGCTGCTCCTGCGCCGGCTGCTGATTGGCAGGACGATTGGCTTCCTGCTGCGCAGAGCCGCGAACCACCGTCAGCGACAACAGCGCCAGGCAGAGGAAAAACGCCGGAATCGTGCGCGAGCTGGACATGAAGCGCCGCCTTTCTCGCGATCTTAGCACCGACTCCACG
>JAICEG010000234.1 GCA_025924295.1 Vicinamibacteria bacterium | reverse complement strand
AATGCCGCTGACGTGGGCTCGATGATCGCGCTGGCGATGAAGGTCATCACGGGCGCCGGCGCCAACGGCGGCACGGTCCCACCGCCGCTTCGTTAAACCGCCGGCGTAGGCCGGGTCCTGTTCTTTGGACCCGGCGCGTCGGCAATCCTGTTGCCAACGCGCCGCCACTCGTTGCCGGCCGTTCGACCGCTCTCCCCTTGCACGATTACCTACATATGTAGTAGATCTGACCACGCGAGTAGGAGACAACGTGGCACATCCGCGTTTGAGCAGGCTCGAGTTGCACATCATGAACGCGCTGTGGACCGGCGGCGCGCTCTCGGTCCGCGAGATCCAGGAAGCCTTTCCCGAAAGAGATCGGCCCGCGTATACGACCGTCCAGACGATGGTCTACCGGCTGGAGAGCAAGCAGGCGATCCGACGGACCAGGAAGATTGGCAACGCCCACATCTTCGAAGCGGTCGTCTCGCGCAGCGCCGCCCAGCGACGGCTGATCGATGAAATGCTCGATTTCTTCGGCGGCAGCAGCCAACCGGTGGTCGCTCACCTGATCGAGTCGGGCAGCCTGACGCTCGAAGACGTGAAGGAAGCCGAGCAGACGCTGAAGAAACTGCAGGCGGAGAAATCGAAGACGCGAGGTGCCCGATGACGGTCGATGCCATGCTCGCCCACGTCTGGCAATCCACGCTCGTGGCAGCGGTCATCGCGCTGATCGCGATCGGATTCAGGCGCGCAGAAGCACGGACCCGCTACTGGATCTGGTTGGCCGCATCGCTCAAGTTCGCGATTCCGTTTGCGGCGTTGACCTGGCTCGGTGCTCAGTTCGAGTGGCGCGCCGCGCTGCCGCCAACGCCGACGCCATGGACGATGGCCCTCGAGGCGGTGAGCCAGCCGCTTCTCGCACCCCACACGGCTCTCCCGCTTCCACGTTCGACACAGGATATCGGCGTTCAGCTCGGGATCGCGGCTGCGACTATCTGGCTTCTCGGCTGTGCGGTGGTGCTCGGCGTCTGGCTCGTGCGGTGGCGGCGCATGTCGCGGACTGTCCGGGCCGGCGCGACAATCGAATCGGGTCGGGTGTTCGAAGCACTCCATCAACTCGCCCCGCAGACGACACTGCCGATCGTCTCGTCGGAGACATCACTCGAGCCGGGCGTGTTCGGCATCTTTCGCCCTGTTCTCCTCTGGCCACGCGACATCGACACCATGCTCGACGAGGCCCAGGTACGCGCCATCCTCGCGCACGAGCTCGCGCACATCCGTCGGCGGGACAACCTCGCAGCCGCCGTCCACACGCTCATCGAGGTCATCTTCTGGTTTCATCCGCTGGTCTGGTGGATCGGGAGCCGGCTGGTCGACGAGCGCGAGCGTGCATGCGATGAAGAGGTCGTGCGCCGCGGCAGCGACCCGCACGTCTACGCGGAGAGCATCCTCAGGACCTGCCAGTTCTATGTCCAGTCGCCACTCTCGTGCGTGTCAGGTGTGACCGGCTCCGACTTGAAGAAACGAATCGAACGGATCATGGCGGATCGACCGCGCACCAGCGCGAGCGCGTGGTCACGAGCCGTGTTACTGATCGGCGCAGCCATCACGCTCGGTGCGCCCGTCGTCGCCGGCGCGCTCAGCGCCGCGACTCTCCCTTCGACGATTGACGTGAACGCAAGCGGCAGGCCGTCATTCGAGGTCGCGACGGTCAGGCCCAACGCGACCGGCGGTGCGCGCGTGTCGATGCTCATCCTGCCGGGCGGCACGTGGCAAGCGACCAACGTCACGCTCGAGTCGATGATCAGAATGTCGTACCGCCTGCAGCAATCGCAGTTGGTCGGCGGCCCGGACTGGATCTACACCGACCGCTTCGACATCATCGCGAAATCGGCCACCGGCACCCTGGCCTCCGACTTCGCCCCACGGATGCAATCTCTGCTCGCCGAGCGGTTCAAGCTGAAGCTCCACAACGAGGCGAGAGACCTGCCGATCTACTCGTTGGTCACCGCCACGCAGGACGGACGTCTGGGCCCTCAACTGACGCCGGCGGCATTCGACTGCACGGCAGCGGCCGCGCGCGAACGCGCTCCTTCATCCATCGCGCCCAGAAAACCTGATGAACGGCCGACGTGCGGAACTCTCAACAGAATGGGGCGCGTGATGGGCGGCGGCGTCTCGATGGAGCAGATGGCGCAGACACTCGCGCAGTACACGGGGCGCACGGTCGTCGATCGCACTGGTCTGTCAGGACACTTCGACTACGACCTCGAGTTCGAAGCGGACCCGGCGGTGCCAGGACGAGGGCTCGGTGGTGGATTTCCAACCCTGGCGATCGCGCTTCAGGAGCAGCTCGGCCTCAAGCTCGATCCAGAGCGCGCCACCGTGGACGTACTCGTGATTGATTCCATCGAAAGACCGACGGAAAACTGAGCGCCATGCGGAACCAGGCGCGCCATGCGGTGTCGAACAGAGAAACTCCCGGCGGCGGCGAACCAATCCAGCAAGCCCGACGTCAAAACCTGCGTCCCCGATTGACGAGATGCATGCCCAGATCCGTGAAGCCCATATCCGGAGACGAACAGCGATGAAGAGCCTGAGCCTCGTGGCAGCCGCGTGCGCGGCGTTTGTGATTCCGGCATTTGTCCAGGGACCCATTCTCGGCGCACAAACGCCTGCCAACCAGGCATTCGAGGTGGCATCGGTCAGACCGAACAAGACAGGCGACGGTCGCATGATGTTCGGTTTACAACCGGGTGGCCGCTTCAACGCCACCAATGTCACGATGCGCATGCTGCTGCGACAGGCGTTCAACGTCCAGGAGTTCCAGATCGTCGGCGGACCAGACTGGATGACATCCGATCGCTTCGATGTCGTCGCGAAGGCACCGGAAGGCGAGTTCTCCGCAGATCTGATGAGGCCGATGCTGCGGACGCTGCTGGCCGAACGGTTCAAGCTGGTCGTTCGCAACGAGACGCGCGAGATGGCGATCTACGCGCTGGTAAAGGCACGTGACGACGGCAAGCTCGGCCCGAACATTTCGCCGGCGGCAATCGATTGCGCCGGCGTCATGCGAGGGCGGCGGGGCGGTCCACCGCCATCACCGCCTCAGCCGGGTCAAAAGCTCGAGTGCGGGTTCATGATCGGCCCCGGCAGGATGAACGCGGGAGGGATGCCGCTGTCGAACCTCGCGCAAACACTCTCGCCGCAGGTCGGACGGATCGTGCTCGACAAGACGGAACTGGCTGGCAACTACGACTTCGAGCTCACGTACTCACTCGAAGGTCTTGGCTCGGTCTTCCCTGGCGGCGGACCGCCACTCCTCAACGGCGGACCAGCGCCGATCGACCCGAACCAGCCCAACCTCTTCACCGCGCTGCAAGAGCAACTCGGGCTGAAGCTCGACTCACAGCGGGGCCCGGTCGACGTGATCGTGATCGACAGCGTTCAGCAGCCGAGCGCTGATTAAGAGCCTCGTCACCCAGAATGCGCAACGCCCTCGCCCGCGTTCTCATCGTCGCACTCGTTGGCGTCAGCGTACCCGTTCCTGCAGCAGCGGCTCCTGAATATCTCGGCCAGGTCATATTCGGTCGTCTGGCCGTTCCGGGCGCGACCGTCACCGCGAGACGGGGCGATGAGCAGCGGACAACGTCGACAGACGCCCAGGGCATCTTCCGATTCGCTGACATCCCGGACGGTGCGTGGCGCATCACGATCGAGATGCGCGGGTTTGCCGCACTCGTGCGCGAGGTCACGATCGGTCCCGACGCTCAGCCCGCGATGTGGGAGCTTTCACTCCTCCCGTTCGAAGAGATCACGCGTGGTCTCCCGCCGCCTCCAACTCCCGTCGCGAGCGCTCCCGAACCCGGCAGCACGGCGGGCAACTCTCGCTCGCAGACCAGCGCACCGGCCACACCGCCTCAAACCGGCTTTCAACGTGCCGGCGTGACGTCGCAGGCGCCGCCCAATCGACAGGTGGTTGCGCCACCGCCCGATGATCCGCCTGCGGATGCCGGCGCGGCGGCCGACGGATTCCTGATCAACGGCAGCGTCAACAACGGTGCGGCTTCGCCGTTTGCACAACCCGCTGCATTTGGCAACAACCGGCGGCGTCCCGGCGCCCTCTACAACGGCATGATCGGGGGCCTCTTCAGCAACTCGTTCTGGGACGCGCGCTCCTATTCGCTGACCGGCGTGCCCACCCCGCGCCCCGATTACTACAACGTTCACCTGCTCGGCACATTCGGCGGTCCGGTGAAGGTGCCGCGCCTGCAGAATCGACTCAATCTCTTCGTCGGGTTCCAGCGTGTGGCCGATGACAACGCCGTGACGCAACCAGGCCTCATGCCGACGGCGCTCGAGCGATCGGGTGACTTCTCGCAGACCCGCGACGCCTCCGGCAGACCGGTTCAGATCATCGATCCTGTGACCGGGTTGCCATTCGCGGGCAACGTGATCCCTCGCGATCGCATCAGCCCGCAGGCGGCGGCGCTGCTCGGCTACTACCCGCAGCCGACGCGGGCAAGCGACGGTCGCTACAACTACGAGGTCCCGATCCTGAGCGTGATGCGGCAGGACAGCTTTCAATCACGCCTGCAGCAAGCCGTCAACCAGCGCAACCAGGTCTTCGGCAACGTGTCCTATCAGCGCACGGCAACGGACGCGACAACGCTCTTCGGCTTCGAGGACGAGAACAACGCGTCGGCGTTGGATGCGCAGATCAACTGGACGCACCGGATTGCGCAGCTGATCTCGATGCGCCTGCGCTATCAGTTCACGCAACAGACGGCGCAGACGATTCCCTACTTCTCGCACCGGACGAACGTGTCCGGTGACGCCGGTATCACGGGCAACAACCAGGAACCGGTGAACTGGGGCCCACCGAGCCTCGGGTTCGCCGGTGGCATGGCGGGACTGAGCGATGCGTTACCGCGCTACACCCGCAACCGGACGAACACGGGCGGCGCCGAGTGGTTTCTCGCCCGCGGGCGCCATAACTTCACGATCGGCGGCGATGTTCGACGCCACAACATCGACATCCTCTCGCAGCAGGATCCACGAGGCGGCTTTACCTTCACCGGCGGCCTGACCGGCTTCGACTTCGCCGACTTCCTGCTCGGTGTTCCGGCCACAAGCCAGATCGCCTACGGCAACGCCGACAAGTACCTGAGGGGGAACTCCATCGCCGGGTACATCACTGACGATTGGAGGGTCGGCCCCTCGCTGACGCTCACAGCGGGTGTGCGCTGGGAATACGAGTCTCCACTCAGCGAACGATTCGGACGTCTCGTGAACCTGGAGATCGGACCGGGCTTCAAATCCATCGGTCCGGTCCTGGCGACCAGCCCGACCGGATCGCTGACGGGCGAAACATATCCCTCGTCGTTGATGCAATCCGACTGGGGCGGGCTGCAGCCGCGCCTCGCCCTCGCGTGGAGACCCGTGCCCGGATCGTCGCTCGTCGTTCGGGCAGGCTATGGGATCTACCGCAACAACAACGTCTATCAATCCATCGCCACACTGATGGCGCAGCAGCCGCCGCTCTCTCAGACGCTGAGCATCGCGAACTCGCCGGACAACCCGCTCACGCTGGCCAACGGATTCGTGGCACCTGAAGGAGAGACGCTCAACACGTTTGCGGTCGATCCCAACTTCCGGATTGGATCGGCGCACAACTGGCAGGCGTCGATTCAGCGCGACCTGCCCGCATCGCTCACGGTCAACGCCACCTACCTCGGCACCAAAGGCACGGGGCTGATCCAGGAGTTCCTGCCGAACACGTACCCTCCCGGGTTTGTCGATCCATGCGTCACGTGCCCATCCGGGTTCGTTTATCTCATCTCCAATGGCACATCGTCGCGCCATGCGGGTCAACTGCAGGTGCGCCGCCGCCTGCGAAACGGCCTCACCGCAACCGTGCAATACACGCTCGCGAAGGCCATGGACGACGCGGCGTCGTATACGGGGGCGAATCTCAGTGGAACGGCGTTCGCGCAGGACTGGCTCGATCTCGAAGCGGAGCGCGGCCCATCGAGTTTCGATCAGCGTCACCTGCTCACCGTGCAGTTCCAGTACACGACGGGGGTGGGCGTCGCTGGCGGCGCGCTCGTCGACGGCTGGCGCGGCTCGCTGCTGAAAGGCTGGACGATCACGAGCCAGCTCACCGCTGGCAGCGGCCTGCCGCTCACACCGTATTACCTGACCACGACTCCCGGTACCGGCTACTCCGGCGCCATCCGCGCGTCGCTGACCGGAGCATCAACTGACGCACCCGCGGGCTACTATCTCAACCCTGATGCGTACACGACGCCGGCGCCGGGTGAATGGGGAAATGCCGGACGCAACTCCGGGCGTGGCCCGTCGCAGTTCGTCGTGAACGCTGGTATCACGCGGACGTTTCCGTGGAGCAGCCGGCTCAACATGGACTGGCGCATCGATGCGACCAACGTGCTCAACCAGGTCACCTACTCGAGCGTGAACACGCTCGTCGGCAGCCCGCAGTTCGGCCTGCCGAACGGGACCAACCAGATGCGACGCGTGCAAACGAGTCTGCGATTGAGGTTTTGAGGGTGCGACTCATGACTACGACGCACAGAGACACCAAGGCACTGAGGAATACTTGCGTTCTTCTCTGTGTCTCAGTGCCTTTGTGTGTCGTAGGCGCCTGGGGGGCGAAGACGGCGGCGCAACAGCCGCAGACGCAGCAACCGGTCTTCCGCTCGACGACGCGCCTCATCGTCCAGACGGTCACGGTGAAGGGCAAAGACGGCAAGGTCATCGAAGGGCTGACCGCGAAAGACTTCAGCGTGACGGAGGACGGACAACCGCAGGACATCGCGTTCGTCGAATTTCAGCGCCTGCAGCCTCCTGCCAGCGCGGCGGCACCGGCGGCGACCACGCCACCACCGCCGCCCCCTGCGAACGACCAGGTCGAGCGAGCGACCGTGACGCAGATCTCCGCGGCACCGGCCGGCGATATCCGCTATCAGGATCGGCGTCTTCTGGTCTTCTACTTCGACGGCTCGGCGATGTCGCCACCGGATCAAATCCGCGCCTATACGAACGCGCTGAAGTACGTCGATACGCAGATGACGCCCGCGGACCTCATCGCGATCATGGCGTTCCAGAACGGCGCGGTCTCGGTCAAGAGCGACTTCACCGACAACAAGAACGCGCTGCGCGAAGTCATTCAGATCCTGATTTACGGAGACGATCAGAACAACGACGGGATCCCCGATCATCCCGAGGGCAGCGCGTTCGGACAGAACGAGGCCGAGTTCAACATCTTCAACACCGATCGCCAGCTGGCGGCGCTGCAGACAGCGGTGTCGATGCTGCGCCCACTGCCGGAGCAGAAGACGCTGCTCTACTTCGCGAGCGGCCTGCGGTTGAATGGTGCCGACAATCAGGCGCAGCTTCGCGCAACGGTGAATGCCGCGATCCGCGCGAACGTCACGCTCAACCCGATCGACGCTCGCGGGCTCGTGGCGACTCCGCCATTGGGTGACGCGCGCCAGGCGTCGCCGGGCGGCATCGGCATGTTCACCGGGAAGCTCGCCGAAGCGGCCGTGACGAATTTCCAGCGCTCGCAGGACACGCTCTACGCGCTTGCCAAGGACACCGGCGGGCGAGCGATGTTCGATTACAACGACCTGTCGCTCGGCATCGTGCAGGCCGCGCAAGCCGTCAGCGACTACTACATCGTCGGCTACTACAGCACGCACACCGATACCGACGGAAAGTTCCGGCGCGTGCGCATCACGCTGAACGGTGGACAGGTCGGCGAGCTCGCGTATCGACAGGGCTATTACGCCGACAAAGCGTTCGGACGATTCACGGACGCGGACAAAGAGCGCCAGCTCGAAGAAGCCTTGATGCTCGACAACCCGGTCACCGACATTACGATTGCGATGGAGGTGAATTACTTCCAGCTCAATAGCGCCGAGTATTTCGTACCAGTTGCCGTGAAGATTCCGGGCAGCGAGCTGGAGCTGGCGCGGCGGCGCGGCGCCAAGCGAACGCTGATCGACTTCATCGGCGAGGTGAAGGACACCTACGGCTACACGATTCAGAACGTGCGCGACAAACTCGATATCCCGGTGAGCGAGGAAACGGCCAGCCAGTTGGGCACGCGCCCAATCCAATATGACACCGGGTTCACGCTGCTGCCCGACAAGTACGTGATCAAGATTCTCGCGCGCGACTCGACGACGGGAAGAATCGGCACGTATCAGGCCGCGTT
>JAICEG010000233.1 GCA_025924295.1 Vicinamibacteria bacterium | reverse complement strand
GTTCTACGCAACATCGCAGGACGGGCGGAGCTTCACGGCGCGTCAACAGATACCAACGGAGGGCGTTCCCCGTCATCCTCAGATCGCGCTCGGCGACAAAGGCGAGTTGATCGTCGCCTGGGACGAACAGGCTCGCGGCACGAGACGTGTGGCGCTCGCTCGCGGCAGCCTGGATGCCAGGGGGCTCGCGCGCTTCGTGAGACAGCCGATCGGAGACAGCCTCCGAGCCGAGTACCCGGTCATCGCGACGGTTGATGACGCAACGATCGTGGCATGGACGAGCGGCTCGTCGGGACAGACGACGCTTCGCACGCAGCGACTCATGAATTGATCGCGTCTGGCAATCATGTTGCTGCGGTTCATTAAAGGAGAAACTCTCATGAACCGCAGCAATATCAGTCGCAAGCCTGACGATGAGCTCGTGAGCGATCGGGAGCCCGAGACGACACCCGAGCTCGAAGGCATCAGCCCCCTGAATCCCTCGACCTTCCCGAGGGCGGAAGACGACGAGGAGACGCGTGCCCACAGCGCTGATTTTCACGACGTGGCCGATCCTGGGCCGAACGTCGGGAGTCAGAACCAGCCAGGCTCCCGCAGGCGCCCCAGCTAAGCCAGGATCGTCACTTCGGCGATCAGCACGGCGCCAGCGGGAATCACGCCGGGAACACCAGCATCACCGTAAGCCAGATGCGGCGCGATCTCCAGCCTGCGCGTGCCGCCGACGCGCATCCCGTCGACGCCGTAGAAGAGACCGTTGATGAGCCTCCCTCGATTGATGTGCACGACGGTGATGAGCGTCTCCCCGTCATCCATCAACGTTGCGGCGTCAGCGGATCCCCACGCGGTCGGCCAACGGACTGCATCACCCTTGTTCAGCAACATCCGCAACCGCATCCGGTAGCTCTGTTGGCGCCGGACAAGCTCACCGCTTCCCGGGATATCTACGAGCAACGTCAGCCCTGAACGCAGGCGCTGTCGAAGTGGCTGACCTTTTCGTTCCAGGAGAGCGGCGATGCCGTGCAGCCCGGCAGACCTCGCCATCTCGAGCGGCGTCTCGTATTCGTCGATCCGAGTGCGCAGGTCGGCATCGGCACCATGATCGAGGAGGCGCAGCACCGCGAGGCCGTTGCGCTCGGCGACCGCCATGTGGAGCGGCGTATAGTCGTTGATGCCGCGCTGATTCACGTCCGCACCACGAGACAGCAGCAAGCGGATGATCTCGTCAACGTCGGTTCGCGGGGGCACGCCCCGTTCCGGGCGCGTGCAACTCAGCGCCGCGATGAGCGGCGGAAAGCCATCATCAACCGGCGCGTTCGGGTCGGCACCGATCTCGAGCAGCGTCCGGATGAACGCCGGCGGACTGTGATAGATGGCGCTGACCAGGCACGATCCGATTCCCACCGGCATCGGACCGTTCGGTATGAGTGCAGGGTCGTCGACTGCGACGCGCAGGGCCTCGAGATCGCCACGGCGAAACGCGTCGTCGATCCGCTGAATGGCACGTGCATCGGACACCAGTGGTGGTTTTTTGCTGAGATCGTTCATGGGCCCGGGAGAAACGGAGAGTACGGAGAAACGGATCGCCGCGGAGGCGCGAAGGCACGGAGGGATGTGACGCGGAGCGCGATCCGCCCGCGTCACCTCCGTGCGTATCTCCGTATCTCCGTGACTCCGTGGCGATCCGCGTCCTCCGCCAACCTCCGGCGGCTCTACACCGCTAAGTTATTCGAAGCAGCTTGGTAGCGTTGCCACCCAGGATCGCTTCCTTGTCCGCGTTGCTCAGGAACGGCGCGTTGAGGACGAAGTCGATGCCGACCGGCCAGTCGAAGGGATAGTCGGTGCCGTACACCATCTGACTCACGCCGGCTTCGGCAACCAGATGTCGCAGCCCCTCTTCGTGAAAGATCATCGTGTCGACGAGGAGCTCTCTCTTGAAGTACTCGCTCGGTCGTTTCTTCAGCGCCTTGCAGTCAGTGCCGGCGCCGCCGGCGCGACCGCACAGCGCGTCCGAGCGGCCGCTGTAGGACGCGAGGTATCCACCGGCGTGGGCCGCGCAGATCTTCAGCCCGGGGAAGCGATCGAGTGTGCCCTCGAAGATCAGGTGCGAGAGGAACACCGTCGTCTCCAGCGGATTGCCGATGGTGTTGCCCAGGCCGCCCTTCCCCTGAAGCCGCGGGTTCTGCGTGGTGCCGGGAGCGGGCTGCGGATGCATGAACAGCAGCACCCCAAGTTCTTCGGCCTTCGCCCAGAACGGATCGAACTTGCGATCGGAGAGCTCCTGCCCTTCGACGCTGCCGCCTATGGCCGCCCCGCGGAGTCCAAGCTTTTTCACCGCCTGTTCCAGCTGTTCGGCTGCGAGGTCGGGATGCTGCAATGCCAGGGTCGCCATTCCGACGAAGCGGTCGGGATGCTTGGCGCAATACTGCGAGATCCTCTCGTTCTGCAGCGCGACGACATCACGAGCCAGCGCGCGCTCGGCCGAGTATCCCCACGCGTTGACGTTGATCGCCTGGTAGTCGATTCCCTGCGCATCCATGTCGATCAGGCGTTGTGGGTTGCCGAGGGCGATGTTGCCGGTAAGATTGGCCTTGGCCGTCTGCGCGAGCGGGGTGTCCTTGACCAGGTCCCACACTTCGGGAACAAAACAGTGCGCGTGAACGTCGACTGTTCTGATACGGCGGCCGCCAATGGACACTTCGCGACGCTTCCCCGCTGGCGCCCCAACCTGACGCCATCCGGCATTGGCCAGGTAGCCGCCGCTCACGAGGAGGCCAGCCGTGGCCCCGGCCGCGTTTCGAATGAAGGTTCGGCGATTCGGCATGTGTCCTCCTCAGCGCAGTCAGAGTCTAAACCCTTCTGACATCCGTTTTTGCTCGAACGGCGTCTAAGGGTCTGTTCAGCCTTCCAAAGGATCCGCCATGGACTTGCTTCGGGACATCCGCTACGCCGGGCGCCTGTTGGTCAAGAACCGCTGGTTCACGGTCATGGCCGTCGTGGTCCTGGCGCTTGGCATCGGGGCCAACAACGCCGTCTTCACCATCGTCAACGGCATCCTCCTGCGGAACCTGCCGGTGGCCGAACCCGAGGAGATCATGTTCCTCGGCACGCGCGACACGCAGGGGCGTAACCAGGGTGTATCGTTGCGGGATTTCGAGGACTGGAGGGCCGCCACCCGGACGTTCGCCGGGATGTCGTTCCTCTTCAACGGCGCGTTCAACGTCGGAAACGAAGGCCTGACTCCCGACCAGGTGCCCGGCGGATATATCTCCCCGAATCTCTTCCGGATGCTCGGTGTCTCCCCTGCGCTCGGGCGGGACTTTACGCCGGAGGAGGAGACACCCGGCACCCCAATCGTCGTCTTGATCAGTCACACGCTCTGGCGGCAGCGTTACGGCGGCGACCCGAACATCGTCGGCAAAGCCATCCGCATCATCGATCAGAACGGCACGATCATCGGGGTGATGCCGGAAGGCATGCACTTTCCCTTCAACGCGAATATCTGGCTGCCCACCGGGTCGATGCCCCCTGCGATCACAGGGCAGCCGCGCCAGGCGCGCGGCTACTTTGCCGTCGGGCGTCTCAACGATGGCGTCACCGTCGAACAGGCGCGCGCCGAGCTCAAGACCATCGGCGGCAACCTGGCGGGCCAATATCCAGAGACGAACAAGGATCTCTGGCCTCACGCCGATCCTTTCGTCGAACGCATTCTCGGACCGCAGATCTCACTGCTCTTCTGGGCACTGATGGGGGCCGTCGGCTTCGTGCTGCTGATCGCGTGCTCGAACGTCGCCAACCTTCTTCTCGCCAAGGCCGCAGGACGATCGAGTGAGATGAGTGTCCGTGTCGCGGTTGGCGCAAGCCGGTGGCAGATCGTCCGTCAACTGCTCATTGAGAGCGTTCTGCTGGCAATGGTCGCCGGCGTTGTCGGGCTGCTGCTGTCGATAGCCTGGATTCGGTGGTTCAGCCTCGAAGCGCAGACCGTCGGCATCCCGTACTGGATGGTTTTCTCCATGGACTGGCGCACGTTCACCTTCTTCCTGGTCGTGTGCCTGGCGACCGGTCTCATCTTCGGGCTGATTCCCGCGCTGCACACGTCGACGACCAACGTTCACGAAATGCTCAAGGAGGGCGGCCGGACTGGAGCCGGCGGCATTCGCGCGCGACGGTGGTCGGGCGGACTGATCGTCCTCCAGATTGCGCTCACGCTCGTGCTGCTCGCGGGCGCGGGCCTGATGCTGCGCAGCTTCTTGACGATGTATCGCATGGACATCGGTATCGACACATCGAGGCTCGTCGTGACGGGCATGATCATCCCGGCCACCAAATATGCCGGCTGGGAAGATCGCACGCGGTTCCTGCAGAGGATCGACGAACACTTCTCGACGGTCTCCGAGATCGAGGCGGCGTCAACCGCATCGGCGATCCCGTTCAGTGGCGGCGCCGTGCGGCGGCTCGAGATCGATGGCCGTGCGGCCACTCCGGGCGAGCGGCTCCCGGAGGTCACGATGCTGAGTGTCGGCTCGCGCTACTTCGATGTGATCGGCGCGCCGCTGCTTCGCGGTCGTGTCTTTACCAATGAAGATGGCGGACCTGGCCGACAGATCGCGATCGTCAACCAGCGGCTCGTGGATCAGTACTTCAAGGGGCAGGACCCCATCGGCCGCACGATTCGGCTGTCGCAAGACGTCACGGGCGGCACCGAGAAGCCGGAGTGGCTGACCGTCGTCGGTCTCGTCCCGAACGTCCGCCAGCGCAATAACAACCAGGAGCGGGAACCGGATCCCGTGGCGTACATCCCGCATCGCCAGAACACCGGCATGGCGCGTGCGGCGAACGTCCTGGCGCGGACGCGCAGCGATCCCGCGCAGGCGGCCCAGATCCTTCGTGAGGCGATGATGGGTGTCGACCGTGATCAGGCCCTGAACACCCCAAGGACGATGGACGAAGCGCTGGCGCAGAACCGATGGCTGCTGCGTGTGTTCTCGACCATGTTCGCGATATTTGCCGTGATGGCACTCGTGCTGGCGGCTGTCGGCCTGTACGCCGTCACCGCCTATGCTGTCACGCAGCATACGCGCGACATCGGCGTGCGCATGGTGCTCGGTGCGCAGCCAGGCCAGGTGATCTGGATCTTCCTCAAGCGATCAATCGTGCAGCTGACGATCGGGCTCACGATTGGTGTCGCGGCCGCCATCGGTCTCGGACGCGTGCTCGAGTCGTTCCTCGTGCAAACGAGCTCGCGTGACCCGGTGACGCTCGGCCTGATCGTCGTGCTGCTCATCGTGGTCGCATTCGCGGCCTCGGTCGGCCCCGCCCGCCGGGCCACGCGGCTCGATCCCCTGCACGCGCTGCGACACGAGTAGGGCGACTCCCGTCTACGATGCGTAGGGCGGGTCTTGCTTTTTAGACCCGCCGGGTCTGAAGGACAAGACCCGGCCTACCTGTGCCACAATGCCAACCCTACGGGACGGAAGGAGAAGGCATATGCGCACTCCGGTTCTGGGGCTTTCCGTACTCCTCGCGGTCCTCTTCGCCACCTCACCCTCCGCCATGCAATCGTCGAAGGGCGACGTCTCGCTGTCGCGTGAGCCTGCGCTCACCAGGGACATCAAGGTCATCTCGAGTGCCGGCGCGCGAGCGCTGGCCGACGCGTGCATCGCCTGGGCCGAGCGCAACAAGCTCGTCGTGGCCATGGCGGTCATCGATTGGGGCGGCAACGTCATCGATTCGCATGCCATGGAGGGTGCCGCGGCAAACGCGATCGACACGGCACTGCTCAAGGCAAAGTCGGCGCTGCGATGGCGGCGGCCGACATCGGAAACGAACAAGCTCGTTCGCAGCGGCGAGAACCTGGCGCCGACCTTCATGGACGACTTCCCGCAACCCGGCGCAGTGCCCATTGTCCTGAACGGTCAGGTCATCGGCGCGATGGGCGTGTCGAGCGCCGATGGCGAGAAGTGCGCCGCTGCCGCGATCGACTCGGTCTTCAAGGGCCAGGCGACGACGGTTGGACGGTAGGCGAAAGGGGTCAGACCCCTTGATATGCCTTGACTCAAGGGGTCTGACCCCTGCACACAACTTCGCGGAGCGGAGGTCGCCATGCTGAAGGCCGCCCTGGTCGTCGTCGCAGTTGCGCTGAGCGCGCCGGCCTCGGCGCAGTGGCTGAACCAGCCGACAGCGGGACTGCCTCGTACGGCGGACGGCAAACCAGATCTCTCCGCGCCTGCACCGCGTGCGCCTGACGGCAAACCCGATCTCTCGGGCCTGTGGACCAAGATCTCACCGAAGTACTCGCGCAACATCGCCGCCGACCTGAAGCGGGACGAAGTCCAGGCGTGGGCGCGCGCCCTCGTCGAGGAGCGCCGTGAGAATCTCGGCAAGGAGTACATGAACGTGAAGTGCGTGCCGCTCGGACCCGGCTACGTCACCGCGGCCGACAGCACCGGCGCCGAGATGATGAAGATCGTCCAGACACCCACGCTCATCCTGATCCTCAATCCCGACCTCACCTATCGTCAGATCTTTGTCGACGGGCGCAAGCTGGAAGACGCACCCAACCCGACATGGATGGGATACTCCGTCGGACGCTGGGAGGGCGACACACTGGTCGTGGAGAGCTTCGGGTTCAACGATCGCACCTGGCTCGATCACGACGGGCATCCCCACACCGAAGCGCTGCGCGTGACAGAACGCTATCGTCGTCGCGACGTCGGCAACCTGGATGTCGAGGTAACCTTCTCGGATCCGGGCGTCTACGCCCGGCCGATCACGGCCGCCGTCCGAGCGGAGCTCGCTGCCGATACCGAGATGCTCGAATGGGTCTGCAACGAAGGACGCAGCGGCCTCGAGCACTGGGTCGGGAAGGCGTCCGACGAACGCAAGAATGAGGTCAAGGTCAATCCCGAGGTGCTGTCGAAGTACATCGGCACCTACGAGGAGCAGCAACCGTACTGGCGGGCAGTCCCCCGGGTCGTTCAGATCACGGTGGAAGATGGCACGCTGGTGGCGAACATGGACGGCCGCGGCAATGTGCCGCTCATCGCGACCTCTGCAACCTCGTTCACGGGTCTCTACGGGCTCGGCGTCGAGTTCGTCCAGGCGGGCGCCGGAGGACTGTACGTGAAACACGTCTCGGGCAACTACCGGTTCGCGCGCAGGTAAATTGACGGGCGTTTCCGCCGTAGACTGTTCCCGGCTTCAGCTCGCGAACTCGAGAAAGGACGTCCTCGACCATGGCCACAGTTTCCGCTCCACTGTATGGGTCGCTCGACTCTTCCGGCGTATCGGGAATCGACGCGCTGCTGACCGAAGTGAAGGACTTCCACAAGGACTGCCAGCACCGGCTCTCCTTCAACACGCGCTGGGACAACGTGCTGAATGTGTCCGGCATCCTGCTCTCGGTTGCCATCATCGCGTCAGGCGCGTTCGAGCTCTCGAAGCTGACAACCGTCCTCGGCGGGCTGGTGGCCGCAATCGTGACTGCGCAACGCGCGTTCCCGTTCGGCTCGCGCGTCCAGTTCTATCGGGTACTGGTCGGCCAGACCGAGAATCTCATGACCGATATCCGTGGCGGAACGCCGTTGCCGGCAGCGGCGACCACACTCAAGTCACTCCGTCTCGATTTCGCCCAGCAACTGCCGCGTGGCAGCTCGTTCACTGCTGACGACAGCGCCAAGCATCAGTGACAGCCGCAGCTCGCGCACGATCTGTTGCCCGCACCAACGAAGGTGAGCGCCACAGCCGTTGACGGCACGATGGGGTGATAACCTTCGGTGGCGTGGCCCTGGCCATTTGCCCCCTGTGTGAGGCCGCGTGCGGAATCGACGTCGAACTCGACGGCGGCGACATCCGCGCCATTCGAGGCGATCCCGACGATCCCATGAGCCGGGGATACGTGTGTCCGAAGGCGTCGCTGCTCGCCGATCTCCACAGCGATCCTGATCGTCTTCGCGCGCCGCTCATCCGCGAGGGATCGCAGTGGCGCGAGACGTCGTGGGACACGGCGCTGGATCGCGCAGCGCATGGGCTGCGGCAAGTGCGACGGCGGTACGGTCGCGACGCAGTCGGCGTCTATTACGGCAACCCCGTCGCACACAACCTGGGCCTCATGACGCACGGGCTCACGTTCGTGCGCGCGCTGCGGACGAGGAACGTCTACTCCGCGAGTTCCGCCGACCAGCTGCCCCAGATGCTCGTAGCGCTGAAAATGTTCGGTCACGTTGCGCGGATACCCGTGCCCGACCTCGATCGAACTGACTT
>JAICEG010000232.1 GCA_025924295.1 Vicinamibacteria bacterium | reverse complement strand
TGCGCCGAGGCCGACGCAACGCTCACCACGAGCCACGCACCGAGCATCAGCGATGCCGTCTCACTAACGGTAGTCCAACTCATGCGATGCGTTCTTACCCCTTCAAGGCCTCAGTGCCTCGGTGCCTCTGTGTGTCGTACTCACGCAACCGCAGCGGCGACTCGCACGTTCAGAAGTCGATCTGCGCGCCGAACTTGACGAATCGGGGCGTCAGAATCGACAGCGGCTGCAGCCAGGTGCCATTGGGCACGAACGCCTGGTTATACGTGAGAATCGCGGCCGAGTTGAACACGTTGAAGATATCGAGACCAATGCTCGCACGGGTGCGCCCGAACCGGACCACCTTGCCGATGCGCAGGTCGAACTCGTTGGCGCGATCGCCCCACACCTCGCCCGGCGCCACGAGGTTCACCGTGACGTTCGGAAGCCCGCCTGCAAGCGGTCTGCCGAGCGCCTGTGCCGCCACCGCCGCCGGCACCGCGTAGTTCGCGCTCAGCACGGCCCCCTGGTCGCTCCTGAACGTCGTGGCGATCTGCACCTCGATCTTGGGAATGATGTACGACCCGAACGCCGTCATGCGTGTCACGAAGCCCGGATCCGATCGGCAGTACGGGTTCGTCTGGCCGACGACAGGACCGACATTCGCCGGGCTGTTCGACGTCAGCTCGGGCAGGTTGTCGCGGACCTCACAGGCATCCTTCACGGTCTTGCCGGCGTTGATGCTTCCCTGCAGCGTCAGGCCGTTTCGTGGCCGGGCACTCACGTTCAGCAGCAACCCGTCGTAGACCTGATACTGCTCGCCGTAGTTCTTCGCGTCGGTCACGTAGTTGTCGGTGACGCCGAACTTTTCAGGAATGACGTCGTAGAGACCAGACACGACGTAGCCACCGCCACCAGGCAACCTGGGATCGAGCGGCGCCGAGATGCTGAACGGCGTGAACTCCGACGCGGCAGCAGCGCGATTGTCGGTGACGACGAAGTTCTGCAACCAGCGGCGATCGTAGCCAAATTCCACTGATACCCGCGGCACGATCTCGCGTTGAATCGACACGCCGATCTGCCAGTCTGCGGGACGGATTCCCCACCCACCGAGGATTGCCGGATCGATCGTGTTGCTGAAGTTCGAGGTGCCGAAGCTCTGGTTGTCGAGCGCTCCGCACGAGTCGCCGCCGACGGGACGCAGGTCCTGAGCGGCGCGGTTCAACAGGTTGCAATCAGGAACGAAGTTGCCATTCGCATCGGTCCACGCGCGGTTGGCGGTAGTGGCCACGCGTGCAACGGGATTGGCCAGCGAGTAGTTGCCGCTCGTGTTGCTGGCAGGGTCGACGTACTGGCCGGCGTTGACCTTGAGCGACGTGGAGCGGTCGCCGAAGAGATCGAGGGCAACCCCGCCTCGGGGCATCAGGTTGTTGTATCCGCGGACGCCAACCGTTCTCTCGAACGACATCGGAACCGGCAGAAAGTTCGTGGGCCCGATCGTCTGCGGCGGGAAGTAGCCCCACACGCGCTCGTAACGCAGCGCGCCCTGCAGCGTCGCGCGCCCCCGCGTCCATTGCTCCTGCGCGTAGAACGCGGCGAAGTCGACCGTCTGCAGCGTCTTGAACGGGAGCATCGTCTGGGTGATCCGATTGGGCACGCCGTTGTTCACGCGATACAGCAGGTTCTGGCTGTTGGTGAAGTTCTCGAAGTTGTCCACCAGGTGGCCGCCGTTGTACCCGAACTTCATGTTGTGCGCGCCAGTGACGTAGGACAGCGAGCCCCGCCACGTGAACGTGCCCGCCCAGCCGACCGCCCAGTTCATCGAGCGATACGTCAGGTTCGGGATGTTGCCGTTGTTGGCACACCCGCCCGCGCATTGCTCGTTCATTCGAATCATTTCCTTGGTTGGATTGCCCGGCGTGTCCTGCGGTCCCCACTTCGAGATGAACGATCCGAATCCGGCCTCGAGGAGCAATCGGTCGGTAGTGGGAGACGACCACGTGACCTGCTGCACGCGATGCCCCGCGGGTGGCCCCCAGTAGCCGGAGGTCTCGGGCGCGCTCGTCCCGGTCAGCCCGAACAGTCCGATGGCGCCGATGAACGCATCACTCGGCTGATCGCGACAACCATCCTCCGTGTTGACGTAAACCGCGCCGGCGCACGGACGCTGCTCGTCCCAGAAGAAATTGAACTTGTCGCGACGCGTCGCCTGCCATGTCATCCGCGCGGTGAAGACCGTCCAGCTCTCGGCCCCTTGCGCCTGCTTCGTGGTGTCGGGAACGTAGAGCCACTTGCCGTTGTCACCGGCGTTCAAGTTCGGGTACATCCCGGGAATGGATCGATACTGCCCTTCATCGCGGCCGGTCACGTAGTACCAGAGCTTGTCCTGTTTGATCGGGCCGCCCACACCGGCCGAGTAGTCCCACTGCTTCAGCAGCGAGCCCGGAGTCGCCAGGCCGGCCTGGCGTAACGCCTCACTGTAGTTGCTGCCAACCCAGGCTTCGGGCACGAAGGATATGTACGCCGCGCCCTTGAAAGCGTTGCCACCTGTCCTCGGAACGATGCTGATGAGAGGACCGCCGACGGCGGCTTCTCCCATGCCGCCAGACGAGGTCAATGCGACTTCTTCGGCGTTGCCGATATCCGCGATGTAGGTGGACACACCAGCGCCACCGCGGGAAGCACCGACACTCAGGCCATCGAGCAACACGCGCCCTTCATTGGAGCGGCCGCCGGCACCACCGAACAGGTTCTGCTGCGGCGTCACCTGAATGTCCATCGGCGTTCCGCCGCCGGTCGAGATCGACGGAATCAGCAGGGCCGTCGCGGCCCACGATCGTGCGGTGGGAATCGCCGTCAGCACTTCGTTGGACACCATCACTTCGCGACGCACACTCTGCACGTCGACGACCGGCGTCTCCCCGGTCACGGTGACGGTTTCCTCCACGGCTCCAACACGCAATTCCGCATCGATCGATGCAGTGAAGGAACCGGTCAGCTCGACTCCATCGCGCTTGACGACACTGAAGCCGGGCAACGTGAAGGTGAGTGAGTACACGCCGGGCCGCAGGTCCACGATCCTGTACTGCCCGGTGCCGTCGGTAATGGCCGTTCGGACCTTCTCGATCAGCGCAGGACTTGCGGCTTCAACCGTGACGCCCGGGAGCACGGCGCCCGATGAATCGCGCACGAAGCCGGTGATCGACGCCTGCGCTGATGCAATCGACGGAATGAAGACGGCGCACGAGAGTGCGAGCAGGAGAAAACGCAGCAATCGCATGAAGACTCCCTTGCTGATCCGGATGATGCAACGGAGCCAACTGTTCGACGGCGGCGCAACGTGGAGCAATACCCGAAAATTGGTATCGCTGTGCGAGAAAGTGCGCGACGTAAAACTGATATGTCGCGACCGACGATCACAGAGCCACGATCAGAGGGGATGTCGCAATGGCAGCAGCGTGCGGAGTCGTGCGTCGCGAAGGTAAATGCCTCCCCACACCATCGCGGCAACGTAGATCGGGAAGAACGTGTAGCCGAGGAGCGGACTGCCAACACGCACGTGCGTGGCAATCGCACCGCCAAGATATCCCGTGAGCAGCACCGCACCGAGGATGGAAGTGCGCGGAACCAGGTAGAGCACCAGGAACACGAGCTCGATCACTCCGATCCACAGGATCGTCTCGACGGGATAGCCGAGCTGTGTCGTGGTCTCGACCGCCGGCGCGAGCTGCAGCACTTTGAGCACCACGTCGAACGCCAGGAATGCGGACACCAGCCCGGTGAGCATGCTGCCGATCAGGAACGTTTTGTTCGTACGCCTCTCGGTACTCATAACGCGATGTCTCCGATGCGTTCATGGCCAACCGCAACCATACGCATCATAGGGTCATCGCCGGTGCGTTGTTTTGTATAGATACGACAGCGGCCTGGTCGCGCGGAGAATCTCGCCGGGCGTCTGCCCGATGAGGTATTTGAGCGACTTCGTCAGGTGCGCCTGATCGAAGTAGCCGGCGTCGTGAGCGGTGTCGAGAATCGAGGCGCCGTCCCGCAGGAGATTCGTCGCATAACGCGCGCGTTCGATCTGGCGCACGGCACGATGGCTCAATCCCGTCGCCCGGACGAAGTGCCGCTGCTCGGAACGGATCGACTGCGCTGGTGACCTGCCGCGCTGCACCAGGTCGACCACGGGGTCGCGAGTGATGACACCATCGTGTGCCAGTCTCGCCACGAAGGTGTCGGCATTCTCGAAGTCCGGGTACTCCCACGCCGATCCGTTCAACCAGAACGAGCGGCTCGTCGCCTCAGGCAGCGTGACATCACGTCCGTCTTTGAGCTGACCAGGCGTCAGCTGCGGCATGAACGTTCCCAGCCTGAAGCGGATACCAAGCCACTCGCCGTCAGGGGGGCAAAACACGTCCGTCGCTTTCGTCTCCGGTCCGCGCAGCGTGATGAAAGTCTTGCCTCGATGCCGGGTCACCGCCATTTCGAAGTTACAGGCCGCAACGGAGAGAAACAGTCCGCCCTGGTCGCTCTGCGAGCGCCAGATCCTCTCCACGAACGGACTGTCCGAGGGCCGGTCGGCGAAAGTCAGGAACATGAGACAACCATCCTAGCTGACGGACATCTCAACCACTCGCCTGATGTGCCGGCAACGGTTCCGCGTCACAGGCACTCTTCTTGCTCGGCCATGGAGCATGGACCAGCTCGCGTGGCTGCGCACCTCGGCCGTGATCGTGTTGGCCGGCCTGCCGATCGCGGCGTGGAAGTGGCTCCCGACGCTCGACCTGCGCGACGTCTCCCAGTGGCTCGAGCCACATCGTCATGCGTGGTACGCGTTGCCGCTGGTCATGGCCCTGTTCATCGCCCTGGCACTGCTGCCCGTCGTCCTGTTGATTGCAGCGACTGGGCTGGCCTTCGGTCCGGTGCTCGGGCCGATCTACGCCATGGCCGGCTGTCTTGCGAGCGCATCGGTCGGCTTCGCGATCGGACGGTCGATGGGCCGGCGGCGTGTGGAGCAACTCGGGGGCAAGCGAATCGAGCGGATCAGCCGGGCGCTCCAGCGGAACGGCACACTCGCCGTGTTTCTCGTGCGCAAGGTACCGGCGCCATTCACGCTGTCCAACATCGTCGTGGGTGCATCGAGCGTCAGCTATCGCGACTTCATCCTCGGCACCATTCTCGGCATGGGCGCCTTCGTCGTCGCGCTTGCAGGCTTCGGATTCCAGTTGATGCAGGCGCTCCGCGATCCGTCACCTGAAACATGGCTGGGAGCCGCGCTCTTCATCGCCCTGCCGCTGACGTTGGCGTTGGTCATCAACCACGTTCTGCGACGAGAGAGGCCGGCTTGACGGTCGGGACAGCATCGATGGCGCGCGCGCACGAGCAGTCATCGCCTGCGCAGGCGATCGTCCAGCCTGGGAAGAACTGCTGGCGCGTCGATCGCGCGGACCGCTTCTACTGCATCCAGGACGCCGCCGACTACTTTCGCCTGGTCAGGGACGCACTGCTGTCGGCACGGCACAGCGTGTTCATCCTTGGCTGGGACATTTACGCAGCAATCGACCTGCTGCCGGGTGCCTCCGTGTCGGACGCTCCCACGTGCCTGGACGATCTGCTGTCGTTCATCGCTCGACGACAGAAGCACCTCCGATGTTACATCCTCATCTGGGACTACGCCGCGCTCTACACGCTCGAGCGCGATCCGTTCTCGCGTTGGCGAGTGCGGTGGAAGACGCCGCGACGGGTCCGCTTCGGGTTCGACGATCGCCATCCGGTCGGCGGCTCCCACCACCAGAAGATCGTCGTCGTCGATGACCAGCTCGCGTTCTGCGGCGGCATCGATCTGACCAGTCATCGTTGGGATACCTGCGCACACCGGGTCGAGGAGCCAGCCAGAGTCTCGGGCGGCAAGCCATACGAGCCCTACCATGAGGTTCAGGCGATGGTGTCGGGTCAGGCGGCGGCAAGCCTGGGTGCTCTCGCGCGCGATCGCTGGCGTGCTCTCGGGGAGAAGCGCCTGCCGCGGTTCGCGACGTCGAATCACGATCTCTGGCCTCGCGACATCGAACCCGACATGACGGACGTCGATGTCGCCATCTCGCGGACGATGCCGGAAGTAGAGGCGGAACCCGCGATACGTGAATGCGAGTCACTCTTTCTCGACTCGATCGCTGCCGCGAAGAAGTCGATCTACATCGAGAGCCAGTACTTCACGAACGACACACTCGGTGATGCACTGGCGGCACGCCTGCGCGAACCAGACGGTCCGGAGATCGTTGTCGTGTCTCCGAAGGAATGCCACGGCTGGCTCGAAAAGAGCACGATGGGTGTGTTCCGCGACAGGGTGTTCAGGCATCTGCTCGCGGCCGACACCTTTGGACGCCTGCGCCTGGTCTACCCGGCAGCGTCGCGCTCGCAGGACGTAGCGACGTTCATCCACTCAAAGGTGATGGTCGTCGATGACGAGTTCGTTCGAATCGGGTCGGCGAACTTCTCGCGGCGATCGATGGGGGTCGATTCTGAATGTGACCTGGCGGCGGAGGCCCGCGGCGACTCGCGTCTGCAGGCAGGGATCCGCCGTATTCGCAATCGGCTTCTCGGAGAGCACCTTGGCTTGACGGCAGACGATGTCGCGCAGGGACTCGAACGTGCCGGCTCGATGCGTGAACTGATCGACCAGCAGGCGAACGCCGAACGCACCCTCCCTCGAATCGAGTTGCCGCCGGAACCGGAGACTCCTCCATCGGAGGCGTTGCGGGAGGCCGCGGATCCCGACGAACCGCTGCTGGCCACCTCACTCGTCGCTTCGATCGTTCCGCCGGTCGATGGCGGCGGGGGCCGTCTGCGTGGGCTCACGCTGCTGACGAACGTCGGGCTCTTTCCCCCGTCGCTGCTTGGGCTCGTGGCTGGCGCGATGTGGGGCCCGCTTCGCGGCGGTCTCGCGGCACTGCTCGGCGCGCTGGCTCTTGCCGCGGTCGGCTACGCCGCTGGCCGGACGATCGGGCCGCACAGAATCCAGCGCTGGATGAGCCGGCGATCGTACAGGTCCGCTCGACAACTCGGTACACAGGGCATAGCGGGCCTGATAGTGCTTCGCCTCGCCTCGGTCGCGAGCGCCGGCTCAATTCATCTGGTGTGCGGTGCGAGTCATGTTCCTTTCGCGAACTACATGGCTGCGACAGCAATCGGCGTAGTGCCGGCGATGTTCGCCCTCGCCGGGCTTGGCGATCTTCTTCGTCAGGCCGTGATGTCGCCGACGATATCGAACCTGCTCGTCACCGCGGCCGTGGCTCTGTTCCTCGTCACAATTGCCGCCCTGGTTCGAACAGTGCTTCTGATCCGTCGATTCGCGCCCACGCTGGCCGACCATCGCTCGCGGGCCGAGTTCGGTTGATGCCTATGTCAACCATGTCGGCTACCGGCCCGTCCCGCTGCTCTCTTCGAGTCGCCACCTACAACGTGCACGAGTGCGTGGGCACCGACGGCCGTCACGATCCGGGGCGCATCGCAAAGGTCGTGACCGAACTGGATGCCGACATCGTCGCGCTGCAGGAGTTCACCTACCCGGCCAGCGTCGCGCTGGAGACTCGCAGTCCGGTCGGCTTGACGATGCTCGATCGGTATGAATGTGCGCTCGGACCGACCCGCCAGACCAAGCGGCAGGAGTGCTTCGGCAATGCGCTCTTCACGCGCCACCCGATTGTCGACGTGCACCGCATCGACCTGTCGATGGAGAAACGTGAACCGCGCGGAGCACTGGCAGCCACCATCGAGGTCGGCGGCAGGCTGGTGCATGTGCTCGCCGCGCACCTCGGGCTGCGCCTGCGCGAACGGCGCTTTCAGGTCCGGCAGATCCTGAAGTACCTCGACTCAGTTCGTCACACGTTTTTCGTGGTGCTTGGCGACTTCAACGACTGGCTGCCGGGGCGATCGGTCGTGCACGTACTCGACGATCGCCTCGGCCAGCAGACGCGGGTCGCGTCGTTCCCCGCTCCATGGCCGGTCGTGCCTCTCGATCGCATCTGGGTGCATCCGACCGGCGCGCTGCGACGGATATTCACGCACGCGACGCCCATGGCTCGAGTAGCATCGGATCACCTGCCGGTCGTCGCCGACATCGCGACGAGCCGATCGATACCTGGGGTCAGACCCCTTGAGTCAGCTCCTATCAAGGGGTCTGACCCCTTCACACCATTTCACAGCTCGGACAGCTCCGTGAACTGTCCTGTGCTGTCGCCTAGCTTTTCGATGGGCACGCCGACCTTGTGAAGCAGGGTGAGCTGCAGGTTCGTCAATGGCGTTCCTTCCGGGTACACGAGGTGACGACCGCCCTTGATGGTTCCCGCGCCTCCCCCCAGCACCAGCGTTGGCAAC
>JAICEG010000231.1 GCA_025924295.1 Vicinamibacteria bacterium | reverse complement strand
GAATCGTACCGAAGCGGCGCGTGGTGCTGTAGATCTGCGGCTCGGCTTCCTGCGAGAGCTTGATCACCTTCGCGTAGCAGCCGCCCTCGAAGTTGAAGACGCCCGTTTCGCTCCACCCGTGCTCGTCGTCACCAATCAGGCGACGCTCCGGGTCGCTCGACAGTGTGGTCTTGCCAGTTCCCGACAGTCCGAAAAAGAGCGCGGTATCACCAGCGGCGCCGATGTTGGCCGAGCAGTGCATCGATAACACGCCCTGAAGGGGCAGCGTGTAGTTGAGGATCGTGAAGATCGACTTCTTGATCTCTCCGGCGTAGTGGGTGCCGCCAATGAGCACGAGCTTGCGGCCGACGTGCACGAAGATGAAAACGTCGGAGCGTGTACCGTGGCGCGCGGGATCGGATTTGAAGTGCGGAGCGTCGATGACAGTGAACTCGGGCCGATGCGAGGTCCGCTGCGCCGGATCGTCCTCCGGGAGAAACATGTTACGGGCAAACAGATTGTGCCAGGCGAACTCGTTGACGACGCGAATCGGCAGACGGAATGCGGGGTCGGTTCCTGCCCATGCATCGAGCACGAACAGGTCTTTGTCCTGAAGGTGCGCCATCATGTCGCGATGGAGCGCATCGAACTTCGCTTCGTCGACCGGGCGATTGACCGCGCCCCAGTGAACGTGCTTCTCGCTCGTCGGTTCCTTCACGACAAACTTGTCGTTGGGTGAGCGACCCGTGTGCTGACCCGTCTTGCAAACGAGCGGACCCTCGGCCGCCAAGGCTCCTTCTCCCCGGCGCAGCGCTTCTTCGTACAGCGCTGCCGTGCCCAGGTTCCAGTGGACGCGACCCGACCTGACTATGCCCAATGCCTCGAGTCCGTGCGCCCTCTCCACCTGAATCGTCATGCCACCTCTCTCTTCGCCTATAAAAAACCGCATCGTACCGGTCCAGTCAGAGCCAAGTCAACTGAACGGGCAATTTCGTGCGCTCCCGCCCCCAGCCGGCGGGGTTTGGAGGTATAGTGGTTCACGGGGGAAAGCGCCAGTCCCTTCGGGTAAACACACCGGCGGGGCCGCCGTAATCCACATGAGAAGACCTCCTCGACGCGCGAAGCAATCGGGCGCTATCGATCAGGGCACCGCGCCAGCGGTCGCCAGGGACACGAACCTTGCGGCACGGCTGAAAGCGCTTGTCCTGGCCGGTGAGCGTGAGCGTGCGAGGGAGCAGTTTGCCGACCTCGTCGCGCAGCATCAACGTCGGGCCGTCCGGATTGCTTACAGCTATCTGCGCGACGCCCACGATGCCGACGAGGCGGTGCAGGACGCGTTCGTAAAAGTGTTCACGCATATCACGAGCTATCGGGAGGAGTACCCATTCGAGGTGTGGTTCACCCGCATCCTCGTCAACGGGTGCCTCGATCTTCGCAAGGCGCGCGCGCGCCGGCTGCGCTGGGCGCTGCCGATGTCGTCGCCCGTCGACGCGGCGCCGGTCGATCCGCCCGCCACCCAGCCGAGTCCCGAAGATCGCGTGATCTCCACCGAGCGTGCCGGGCACATCGCGGCGGCGATCGAAAAACTCCCGGATCGCCAGCGCGCGGTGTTCACGATGTGCCACGTGGCCGATCAGAGCACCAGCGAGGTCAGCCAGGCGCTCGGCCTGAGCGAGGCGACCGTCCGAGTCCACCTGTTTCGCGCTGTGCGCAAGCTCCGCAAACTTCTGGCGTCGGAGCGGGCGCACAAGACGTCTACCCCGCGCCCCGAGTCATCGACCATCACGGCGGGCGATCGCGAGCCAACGAGGTCTGTTGTATGAGCCATCCTCACCTGTCCGACGATCGGCTCATCGAGATCTGCTTCGACTTCGAGGTCAGCTCGTCCGACCGCGCGCACCTGCAGACCTGCGAGGTGTGCGAATCGCGCCGATCGAACCTGGCCGGAACGCTCGACGATGTCGAAGCCGTGATGACGCAGCAGGCTGACGAAGCCTTTCCTGCCGAACGCCTCGCCCGTCAGCGCGCACGCATCCTGGCGCGCGTCGAGCAGGACGGCCGCCCCGGTCGCGTGATTGCCTTCCCGGCCGGCCACACGCACGACAGCGTCCCGCAGCGCGTGCGCTCTGCGCGGTGGGCCACGGTGGCGGCAGCCGTCGCGGCGTCGTTTGTCGTCGGCTTACTGGCTGAGCACCTCGCGCACGACATTCCGGGCACGCGCCAGTCGATACCTGCCGCGCGAGCGCAGGCCAGCCTTCCGAGCCCGCAGATTCGCACGTCGTCAGACGACGAACTGCTCGGCCAGGTCGAGCTCGCCGCCAGCGGTGTCGGGCCCGCCGCGTTGAGGCCGCTCGACGTCATGACCCCGCGCGCGTGGGACGTGCGTTGATCGTCCCGGTGATCTGCCACGCCGTGACGCGGCGATGACCCAGAGCCCGCTGATCTTTCGAAAGGGCCTCAACCTCAAACACGAAGTCGCCCACCAGCTCGCGGAGAGTTATCACAGCGAACTGGTGGCGGTCGTCAAGGCAGCCGACTACCGCTTCGCGTCGGGTCGTCTCAGCCTTCATCTCGCGCGCGAGTTCGGCTTCTGTTATGGAGTCGATCGTGCCGTCGACTACGCCTATCAGACACGGCGACGATTTCCGGATCGCACGGTCTACCTGACTGGCGAGATCATTCACAACCCGCATGTCAACGATCAGATCCGCGGGCAGGGGATCCGTTTCCTGAGCGATCCCGGCGAGGCGCTCGACACGCTGACGCCAGCCGACGTCGTCATCCTGCCGGCGTTCGGGGTCACGATCGAACTGCTCGAATCGCTCGTGGCGCGTGGCTGTACTCTCGTCGACACGACGTGCGGGTCCGTCCTGAACGTGTGGAAGAACGTCAAACGCTACTCGGACGACGGCTTCACGTCGATCATTCACGGCAAGTACCGACACGAAGAAACGCGGGCAACAGCGTCGCAGGCCTACCAGTCAGGCCGCGGACACTTTCTCGTCGTGCTCGATCGGGCGGAAGCCACGATGGCGTGCGACTACATCCGGCGCGGTGGCGATCGAACCGCGTTCCTCAGGACGTTCGAGCACGCCGTCTCCCCGCACTTCGATCCCGATCGGCACCTTGGCCGCATCGGGTGCGCGAACCAGACGACGATGTTGAGCTCGGAGTCGCTCGAGATCGGGGAGATGTTCAGACAGGCCGTCATCGACCGGTACGGCGAAGCCGGCCTGACGGAACGATTCCGGGCGTTCGACACCATCTGCAGCGCGACCCAGGACCGGCAGGATGCGATCCTGCAGCTGCTCGGCGAACAGTCGCTCGACCTGATGATCGTGCTCGGCGGCTACAACAGCAGTAACACCTGCAATCTCGCCCGGATTTGCGCCGAGCGCCTCCCCACGTATCACATTGCTGAGCCGGACTGCCTGGTCTCGTCCGACGAGATTCGCCATAAACCCGTGACAAGTAAGCAGGAAACCGCGACGCGGGGATGGCTGCCGGGGGGACCCCTTTCCGTCGGGCTGACATCGGGCGCTTCGACACCGGACAACCTGGTCGAGGCCGTAATCCGCCGCCTTGCAGCCCTCACGGCCGATGCCTGACCCGCCCCAATCCCTGCTCGTCGTCGGGCCCTTCCGGCTGCCCTCAAATCTGGCTCTAAACCGTGCTACGCTAGGTAATTGCGTCCGCTACCGTAAACGTGCACTCTCGAGCGGTCGTAACACAGCTAGCCATGTATTCCATTGACCGGCTTGGGCGGGCAGCCGTAGTGACTGCCGCGCTACTGTTCCTCGCGGCGCCTGCAGTTGCTCAGGGGTTCAAGTGGTGGCAATCCGACCTCTACAAGCGGGAGCTCGGCCTGACGGCCGAACAGAGCCGCCGACTCGAGGACATCTTCCAGGCTGCGGCCCCAACCCTGCGGATCCAAAAGAAAGCGCTCGATCAGGCCGAAACGGAATTCGAGCGACTGGTCGAGAAGGGTGACGACGGCGCCGTGATGGAGCAGGTCGGGCGCGTCGAAATCGCCCGCGCGGAGTTGAACAAATCGCGAACGATGATGCTGCTCCGGATGAGGCGGGCTCTGACGACAGACCAGTGGGCCAAGTTTACCGCGCTGCATCAGGCTGCGGAGCGAGAGCGCGCAGGCCACGACGAGCGCAGCAAATAGCGGTCGAACGACATCCCAGTTAACAGGCTTTAACAGGCTTTACAAAGAACCATGCAGACTTCGTGTGCCTTTTTGACGATTCTCACCCTTGCGCTGTTGGGCGCGCCGGCCGCGGCGCAGACCACGCCAGACTCGGCGCGTATCGATGACATCGCTCGTCAGGCCGCGCAGAAGTTCGCCGAAGCGCGACTGGCCGGCACGACCGAAGTGGACGGGCAGACACGCCCGACCACTCCTCCCCCGCCGCCCGGCACGCGGGTCGAGCTCACCCTCGACTCCGCCGTCGAGCGCGCCCTCGATCGCAATCTCGATCTCGCGGTCGAACGGTTGAACCCGCAGACCTTCGACTTCTCGCTTGCCGCGCTCAACGCCACTTACCACCCGAGCTTCGTCTCGAACTTCGGCCTCCGCAGCCAGACGGCGTTCACGCGCAGCCAGACGGCCGGTGGTGACATTCTCACCACCGACACGTTGACTGGCAACAACGGCGTCACGCAGAACATCAGGTGGGGTGGTGGCAGCTACGCGGTCGCGTTCAACAACAATCGCCAGGAACAGTCGGACCTGTTTGCAACACGCAACCCGGTGCTCAACACGTCGCTGACGGCGGCCTTCAGTCAGCCGCTCCTCCGGAACTTCCGAACCGACGCCACGCGCACGCAGCTGCAGATCACCAAGCTGAATCAGGAGATGTCCGAGACCGAGTTGCGTGCGACGGTCGTGCGGACCGTGGCCGGCGTCCGCAACGCCTATTGGGATCTCGTCTTCGCGATCCAGGCTGAGGAAGTCGCGCAGAACTCGCTGGCCCTGGCCACCAAGCTCGTCGAAGACAACCGTGCGCGCGTCGAAGTGGGGACGCTGGCACCGCTCGATGTGACACAGGCAGAGGCCGAGCAGGCACAGCGACGTCAGGCGGTTGCGCAGGCTCGCGCCACGCACGGCACCGCGGAACTCTCACTCAAGCGGCTCATCGTCAACGGCACCGAGGATCCGTATTGGACCTCGACGATCGAGCCAGTCGATCGACCCACCTACTCCACCGAAGCTGTCGACGTGCAGACCGCGGTGAGACGCGCGCTCACGTCGCGTACCGATCTCGAGCAGTCGAGGAAGCAACTCCAGTCGAACGACGTCTCCATCAGGAGCTTGAGCGACGCGCAACTGCCGTCGCTCGACCTGACGGCGTCTTACGGCGTTGCCGGCATTGGTGGCACGCAGTTCGTGCGCGCTCCGGGCGCCCCGCTCGGCGCGCCACCGGAACGAACGATCCCGAGCGGTTTCACTGATGCGCTCGGCCTGCTGGGCGATGCCCGTGCGCCGACGTGGAACTTCTTCCTCAACTTCAGCTATCCGCTCGGAACCAGCCCGGCGGAAGCGGCGACGGCTCGGGCGCGTGTGCAGCGGCAGCAGACACTGGCACAGAGCCGCCAGCTCGAGTTGCAGATAGCGACCGAGGTCACCAACGCGGCGCTGCTCGTCGACACGAACCGAGAGCGCATGCAGGCGGCGACGGTCGCCAAGGATCTCGCACAACTTCGTCTCGAGGCCGAGCAGAGCCGCTTTGACGTGGGCCTCTCGACGAACTTCTTCGTCGTCCAGGCGCAGCGCGATCTCCGCGACGCACAGAACGCCGAACTGCGAGCGCTGCTCGACTACCGGCGCGCGCAGGTGGACTTCGAACGCGTTCAGGAAATTCCTGCCGCCAATGGCGTCAGCATCACCAACATCGTGCCGGGCGGTTCGACGGCGCCACGTGCGAACGCTGGCGGCGGCGGCAACTTCGGCGGCGGCGGTGGTGGTGGCGGTAACTAACCAGCGTTGATTTGCTCTACGGTTCGCTTGTGTTGAGGCTATCAGCGTATAGAAGCATGATCGTTTCGATCTCATGAAAAAAGCGTTCATCGTTGCCATCGCCGCGGTTGCACTCGCCGGCTCGTCTTATTACCTCGGCGTGTCCCGCAGCGGTCAGTCGAGTGGCGCGCCACAGGCTGGCGGCGAAGCTGGTGGGCGACGCGGAGGTGGCGGCTTCCCCGGTGGAGGTGGCGGCGGATTTCCCGGCGGTGGCGGTGGGTTCCGTGGCGGCTTCGGGCGTGGCCCGCTGACCGTCGAACTGGCCAAAGCCTACAAGGCCCCTCTGGCCGCAGAGATCACCGTCGTCGGCAATCTCATAGGCGACGCGACGGTGTCCGTGGTCCCTCGCACAGCGGGCCGCCTGCAGGACGTGTCGGTGAAGCTCGGCGATCGGGTCAACCGCGGTCAACGGATTGCCAAGATCGAAGACTTCGAGATCGTCGAGCAGGTGAAGCAGGCGGAAGCCGCGCAGGAAGTCTCGCTCGCCACGATTCGGCAGCGTGAAGCCGACCTGCAACTGGCCGAGACGAACGTCGAACGATCGCGCAGCCTGTTCGAGCGTCAGCTCCTACCCAAGCAGACACTCGATGACAACGAAGCACGGTATCAGGCCGCTCTCGCGCAGCTCGATCTCGCGCGCGCGCAGACCACGCAATCGAAGGCGCGCCTCGACGAGCTCCGCATCAATCTGGCGAACACGGTGATTACGTCGCCGGTCAACGGGTTCGTTGCGAGGCGCAATGTCGATCCCGGCGCGTTCGTGTCGCAGCAGGCGCCGGTCGCCGATGTCGTGGACATCACTCGCGTCCGCCTCGTCGCCAACGTTGTCGAGAAGGATCTCACGGAGCTCGAGAGCGGCAACAGCACGAGCGTGGAAGTGGACGCGTTCCCCGGTGAGAAGTTCAGCGGACGGATCGCGCGTGTGTCGCCCGTCCTCGATCCCGCTACGCGCACGGCTCCGATCGAAATCGAGATCCCGAACCCGGACTTCCGCCTCAAGCCCGGTATGTATGCGCGCGTCGGCATCACCACGCAAACGAAGAAGGAGGCACTCGTCCTCCCGTCCACGGCAGTGGTGGATCTTGGTGGTCGGCGTGGCGTCTTCCAGTTGCAGAACGAAGTCGCTGTCTTCCGCACGGTGCAGGTGGGAAGCGAGCAGGGATCGCTCGTCGAGATTCTTGGCGGCCTGAACGAGGGTGACGAAGTCATCTCGACCGGTGCGGGAGCGCTGCGTGACGGCGATCGAGTCGCACTTGTCGGTCGCGGCGGCGGGCAACGCGGGAATCAAGCCGCTGAGGGGGGACGCGCCGGGAGCGCGCCAGGCGCGCGCGGTGAGAGCGGCGGCACTCCCGGCCAGGGCACGGCTGCGCCTGGAGCCACTCGACAAGGCGGAGCGGCCGCGGGCCGCGAAGGCTATGGCAGTGGCCGTCGCGGCGACGGAAGCGTTACCGGCGGTGGTGAAGGTCGGGAAGGTGGCCGGTCCGGCGGCGACGGAAATGGGCGCCGGGGTAACGGCAGCGGACCATCGCAGTCGTCGGGCAGCGTAAGTCAGTAAGTCGGTAGCAATGGTGGCGTTCCCTGCAGGGGGACGCGTCGTCGCATCAGATCACAACGGCGGGTCCAGGATGGACACGCTCTACGACAGAGTGCTGATATGAGTATCCCTCGTCTCGCGATTCAACGCCCGGTCACGATGTTCATGATCAGTGGCGTGATCACCCTGCTTGGTGTCATCTCGCTCACCCGGCTTCCGGTCGATCTCATGCCGGAGTTCGAGCAGCCCCAGCTGAACGTTCGAACCAGCTACCCAGGAGTGGGTCCGCTCGAGATCGAGGAATTGATCACGCGGCCCATGGAACAGGCCGTCAGCGCGGTGCCCGGGATCACGCGAGTCGAGTCGAGCTCGTCAGAGGGCAACAGTCAGATCCGTCTCAACTTCGACTGGGGAACCGACCTGTCTGAAGCGACCGACGAGGTCCGCACGCGTGTCGACCGCATGCGCAACCGCCTCCCCGAGGATGCCGATCCGCCGACCATCTTCAAGTTCGACTCGAATCAGCTGCCCGTCGCACAGATCGGCATCGAGGGAGACTACGACCCGGTCACGTTGCGTGAGATCGCGCAGAACGAGATCGCTCCCCGCTTCGAGCGCGTCGACGGGGTTGCCGCGGTCACCGTCAATGGCGGCGTCCGTCGTGAGATTCACGTTGATCTGTCCAAGGAGAAGATCACTGCCCTGAACCTGTCGGTGAGCCAGGTCGTCGCCGCGCTCCGTTCCGAGAACCAGAACACGCCGCTCGGCGAGATCTTCCAGGGCGACTCCACCTTCCTCGTTCGCAGCCAGGGTCAGTTCCAGAGCATCGAGGACATCAGG
>JAICEG010000230.1 GCA_025924295.1 Vicinamibacteria bacterium | reverse complement strand
CCCCGTATCCACGTCCTGATTCCCTTGCCTCGACCTATGAGTATCTGCATGATGCCAACGATTCTCTGCGACTGGTACGGCGTGTCAAGCTACCTGATCTCGTCACGGTACCCGCGACATGTTCGAGTCATGCGAATTTGCCCCATAATCCACTGGAACGATTGAACGCTGAACTCTGAACCGGGAAACGTGGGAGGACATATGTCTTCGATCGACGTGGGTAGGCGTCGTGCGCTCGTCGGCCTCTCGGGCATCGTCATGGCCGCGATCGGCGCTGACCCGGTGCTGGCCCAGGGTCAGAAAAGCTGCGTGCTGACCGCGGACGCCGGTGAGGGTCCCTTCTATCTGGACCCGAAGCTGATTCGCTCGGACATCACCTCGGGAATGCCCGGTGCGCCATTGCAGCTGGCGCTTGAGGTCGTGCGTGCAGGCGACTGCTCGATCCTCCCGAACGCGCGCGTCGACATCTGGCACGCGGACGCGATCGGGCTCTATTCCGGATATGCGAAGCAGGGCGGCGTGGGCGGCGTGTCTCCGCAGAGCGCTGTCGGCGCGACGTATCTGCGCGGCACGCAAGTCACCGACGCGCAGGGGAACGTCCAGTTCCGGACGATCTTCCCGAGCTGGTACGGCGGCCGCACGCCGCACGTGCACTTCAAGGTGTTCCTCGGCGGGAAGGAGGTCGTTGCGAGTCAGATCTTCTTCCCGGACAACATCACCCGCGAGGTCTTCAACGAGTGGCAGCCCTATCGAGAGCACGTGTCGAAGAGGAAGACCTTCAACGACAACGATCCGATCAAGCAGGGAGTCCACTCAGAAGTTACGCGGCAGACCAACGCGTATTCCGCGCGGGCGGTGCTCGTGGTGGCGGCGCGTAGCTAGAAAGCGGCTCTTGACTCTCGGCTCTGGGCTCTCGTATGGCGGTGTGGTGCCAAGAGCCGAAAGCCAAGAGCCGGGAAGCGCGTCGCTCTCAGTTCGACGCGCGCTGCTTGCCGATGATCGCGAGACCGACGCGGTTGGTACTGCTCTGATGGATGGCCAGGTTTCCATCGGGCGTCTTCCGCATGTGCCTGATGATGCCGACGCCGGAAGGAACCGCCCAGCTCTGGAACGTCTCCGTCTTCGGATCGAAGCGCACGAGCGCGTCGGGGCGCTGGTTCGACTCGTTGTACCAGATGATGTCGTCGACGACTTCGATCGCATAGGGATGCGAATCCGGCCCGCTCGGTGACGGCCACTCCTTCACCTCTCCCGTCTTGGGATTCATCCTGCCCAGGCGACCGAGCGACGAGTTCACGTACCACACGGTGTCATCGCTGGTGATCGCGAGGCGGCGCGAGCGCGAGCCTTCCGGCGTTGCGAATTCGCGGACCTCCATTGTGACGGGGTCCATCGCGCCCAGTTTGTTCGTGCCGTTGTACGCGATCCAGATCGTCCCCTGCGAGTTCTGCTTGAGGCCGTAGGGAAGCGAGCGCGGCGTCGTCAATGTAATCAGCTTGATCTCGCCAGTGGACGGATTCAGGCGCCCGACCATGTTGCTCTGCTGGAGTGTGAAGAAGAGCGTCCCGTCTTTGGCGAAGATGCCGGTGTGCGGATCGCGCGCCGCGGGGTCGGGCATCTTGTGGATCGTGATCTGGCCGGTCGCCGGCACGAGCTTGCCGATCGTTCCGTTGCCGTTCCCCATGTACCAGATGTTCCCTGCTGCATCGTCCACGATGCTGTGAGGACGAGAGGCACGTTCGAGCTCGTACTCGCGCATCTCACCGGTGTTGGGATTGAGGCGGCCGACGAGGCTGATGAACTGACCGTTCCACCAGATGGTCCCGTCCTTGGTCTGCAGCGGATCACGAGACCTCTGGCCGAGTGTCGGGACCTTCCATTCGCGGAACGTGACGGTCACGTTGCCGGGAACGAGTTTCGGCTCGCGTCCGGGCTTGGGAGGAAAGTGACTCGCCAGATACTGGCTGATCGTTGTCGCCTGCGCCTGGGGAAGCTCGATCATCGTGCCGATGAGATCGCGCCATCCGTCCTGCGAGTAGCCGACGGAACCCGTGATCATGTTGAGGCCGTGGCAGCTCGCACACGCCGTGCTCACGGCATCCTTGCCGGCGCCATCCGGCAATTGCACCGGGCCGCCGCGCCCACCGCCCTGGCGCCCCTGGGCCTGAAGCGTGACCGCGAGCGCGAGAGACATGAGTGCCAGTGTGAAGGAAACGGTCCTGCCTCGGAACATATCTGCCCCCTGCAAGAGAGGTCCGGCTGAAGCCGGACACTACGGAGCGCGTGGACGGCCGAAGATCGCCGTATGGTAGCCCTCCGGGCGTAGCCCTTCAAGCTTTGGTGCGTTCGTGCCGAATACGTATTAGATGCAACACCTTTCCTGGCGGCTGTGCCGGACCGGCACGATTCGCCTTTCCTTTCTGTTCAGTCTCTTGTTCGTCGGCGTTTCGCTTCCCACCACCACGCTCGCGGGTCAGCGCAACCTCGAGCAGGCGCTTGGCGGCGACACGACGATCGTCCATGTCCTCGTTGCCGCGTGCGAGAGCTCGCAGGCAGTTGCCGAGCACCTCGTCACGCGTGGCGCCGACCCGTCCGAACGGGAGCAGGTGTGGATCGTTGGCGAATTCGGGAGTCTGGACGAGAAGCTCGAGCGTGCGGGCTATCACACCTATCCGACGTCAGCGGACGAGATCCGCGAGGCGTTCGGCATCGCCCCCGTGCCGCTGCTCGTGGTCTACGAGCGTGATGGAGAAGCGGTGCTCTACGCGGGTGGCTATAGCCCGCAGCGGCCCACTCGACCCGAGGATGTCCGCGTGGCAGCGATCGTCAGCGCTGCCCGGGCCGGAAAATCACCGACGCCGTTCCCGTTGCACCGATGTGGTGACGGGACCAGGGCCTGAGACGTCGATCTCACCGGAGCAAGGCAACCGCCAGGGCCACGAGCGCCACGACCAGTCCCAGCACGCTGGTGGTGATGGCCACCGCCGTCGCGATTGGTGGCAGCGACGGATACGCACGCTGTTGTTCGCCGACGAGTGCCTGCGGTGCCGGCACATCGAGGAGTGACTGGCGCATCACGCGCTTCGAGGCCAGCACCTCGCGAATCCCGTCTTCGAAGTGCCGCTGCTGAATCGTCTTGAACGCATCGTTACCGGGTTCGGCCGCCGCCGACATCGCCGCTTTGAGCACGGCGTTCCGGATGTCTCCGCCGCTGGCTTCGAATCGCTCCGCCAACGCCCGAAAGTTCACGTCAGGAGCCAGTGGCGTCCGTGAATGCAATTGGACGCGCCAGATCTGCTCGCGCTCGTCCACGCCCGGCATCTCGAACAACACGTGCGTCCGGATCCGCCGCTCGAAGGCGGGATCGAAGCTCGCCGCCAGGTTCGTCGCGAAGATCACGACGCCATTGAACCGTTCCAGTTCCTGGAGCAGCACGTTGATGACCGTGTTGGTCTCGCGCAGGAAGCCGTGATCGGGCGCGGCCGAGCGTCGGGCAGCGATGGCGTCGGCTTCGTCGAACAGCAGGACCGCGTTCTCCTTCCGTGCGAGACGAAACGTGGCGACGATGTTCTTCGGCGTCTCGCCCATCCACATCGACTCCAGTTCCGCATAACGAACGATGAGGAGGCGCCGGCCAAGCGCGTGCGCGATGGCTTCCGCGCAGATCGTCTTACCGGTCCCGGGAGCGCCGGCGAAATTGAATGCGAGTGCGAGGCTGGTCGGATGCCGCTCGCCGAGTCCCCATCGGCTGAAGATGAGATCGTGCCGAGTCACATGGGTGAGCGCATGATCAAGCGACCGCCGCGTCGACGGCGGCAGGACCACGTCATCGAAGCTGCGGCGGGGGACGACCGACTCGACGATGCGCTTGGGGTCGCTTGTGCCGGTGAGTACGCGAAAAAGCGGATTCGACATCGGCTGATCCTACCGTGCCGCCGAACCTCAACCAGTTAGTGGCACCGACGGCTCAGCCGGCGACATGTCCATTCATGCCATCTGTTTACGGCGCGCCGATCGTCCGATAAGATCGAGAGTAGCGCAGGGTCCGGCGATCGTCCGTCGAGCGCCCTTGCGCGTCCTCCTCAAAATCCGAGCCATCAGACACGCTGAGTGGTGTGTATTTCTTGGCTCCACTTCGCGGCGCTAGGGGTATTTGTGTCTAGAGGCAGGTTGCCACGCACTCGACGGGTCTGGTTCGCAATTGGTGCGGTTGCGATCACGTTGTCCATCACGGCATTTGCACTGCTGCGCGACGCGTCTCCTGAAGCGACCCTGGTACCTTTCTCTGAATTCCTGGGCGACCTGCAGGCCGATCGCGTCACATCGGTGGTCGTCGATGGTGATGCGGTCGGGTTCGAGCGAACTGACGGCACGCGTGTGACGACGGTGGCGCCGCAGGGCTACATCGCGCTGAACCCGACATTTGTCGCCGGTCTCGTCGAGCGTGGCGTGCGACTCGACGTCAGCCGCGCCGAGCAGGCCTCCGGCGATCACTACACGGCACTCATTCTCGGCGTGCTGCTGTTCGGCGCTCTCGGCCTGATGATGTTCCGCCTCATGACCGGCCGCGTGCCCACGCTCGAGAAAGCGCGAACCATCGATCCGCAGGACGTCACCGTCACCTTCAACGATGTCGCCGGTGTCGATGAAGCGAAGGACGAAGTGCGAGAGATCGTCGACTTCCTCAAGGAGCCGGCGCGCTTTGCCTCGATCGGCGGACGGATTCCGCGCGGTATCCTGTTGATCGGCCCTCCCGGCACGGGCAAGACGCTGCTGGCGCGAGCGATGGCCGGTGAAGCCGGCGTGCCGTTCATCTCCGCAAGTGGGTCCGAGTTCGTGGAGATGTATGCCGGCGTTGGCGCCGCGCGCATCCGCCGGTTGTTCCGCGAGGCACGGCGTCACAAGTCGTGCATCATCTTCATCGACGAGCTCGATGCCGTGGGGCGCAATCGCGGCGGCAATTCACTCAGCCACGAAGAGCGCGAGCAGACACTCAACCAGCTGCTCGTCGAGATGGACGGCTTCTCACGCTCCGACAGCATCGTTGTCGTCGCGGCAACGAACCGGGCCGACATCCTGGATGCCGCGCTGCTCCGGCCGGGCCGGTTCGATCGTCAGGTCACCGTCGGCAATCCCGATCTGAAGGGTCGCGAACAGATCCTGCGCGTGCACACACGTTCGATCGCCATGGAGGCGGATGTCGATCTGCGGTCGATCGCTCGCGGGACGCCCGGTTTCTCGGGTGCCGATCTTGCCAATCTCGTCAACGAGGCGGCGCTGAGTGCGGCGCGTGCCGGCCGGACGACGGTGTGCAATGCCGACCTCGATGGCGCGCGCGACAAGGTCCTCATGGGTGTCGAGCGCAAGTCGGTCGTGATGAGCGAACACGAGCGCGTGACCTGCGCGTACCACGAGGCCGGTCACGCGGTCGTTGCCGCGTTGCTGCCAGAGGCGGACCCGCTGCACAAGGTCACGATCATTCCGCGCGGCCGCGCACTGGGTGTGACGATGCAGCTCCCTGAGGCGGATCGACACACACATTCCAAGCCGTTCATCGAGGCGCAGATCGCCATCCTGATGGGGGGACGGGTGGCCGAGGAGTTGTGCCTCAGGCAGATGACGAGCGGCGCCTCGAATGACATCGAGCGCGCGACCGAGCTCGCGCGGAAGATGGTCTGCGAGCTGGGCATGTCGCCGCTGGGTCCCGTGCACTTCCGCCGCCCGTCCGGCGCGTTCGACGCCGACAGCCGCGCCGCCGGCTTCAGCGAGGAAGCGGCGCGGCGCGTGGACAACGAGATCAGCGCGCTGGTGATGCGTGGGTACGAGACCGCGCGTCAGATCGTCGAACGCCAGCGCACCGCTGTCCGTGCCCTGGCCCTCGAACTACTCGAGGTCGAGTCGGTCGATGCCGACCGGCTCAAGCAGATACTGGCGCAGCACGTCGTTCCCGGCCTGGCGGCGCCTCCGGCCAGCGACGACCCGGGCGACTCGTTGCGATCGCGTTAACCGTTTTACTGCGCGTGCGCAAGGGCGAAGTGCTGCCCGCAGAGGTGGGGGAGTGCGTCGGCCTGCGCCTGGCTGGCGAAGCCCTCCATCGAATAACAGCACACGGTCACGAAGGGAAGGTCCCTAGTGAATGCGTCCCAGCGGGATTCGACTTCCAGCGCATTGGTCACGTCCCCATCGAGGAGCAGCTGTGCCGAAATTGCTCCGGCAATCGTGAGTCGAGCGCCCGCGTCCTCCGAGACCGATTGGCGCCAGGAGTCCAGCTGGGCGATGAGCTGCTGGATCCGCTCAGGCTCGGCTCGCCCGTCTCGCATCACGAAAGCCAGAGAGTCCGCCGGGTCTGCCGCGCGGTATCGCCCGTAGACGCCCGAGTCTCCGACGTTCCAACCGTACGCCTGCAGACGGCGGGACAGTCCCACGCGGATTGATTCGTTGAACACCGCCGATACCGCATCGCCGCGGCGCAACGCCGCATGGAGGAGGCGGCCGACACTCTCAACCAGCGCATCGTCGTCCAGATGAAACTGGATCACATGGCTCGTGGTCGGGCGCTCGAGCGCAAGGAGCGACTTGATCGACGGCAGGAACCGCTGACCGGCGTGGATACGCTCCAGCGCGGAAATCAGGTCGAGGTGCAGTCGCGTCTTCAGCACATAGCCACGGCCTCCCGATCGGAAGGCCTCAGCGACGAAATCCTCCGACTCGTGCATCGTGAGGAAGATGACTCGCGCGCGCGAGCCCAGCTCCTCGAGGTCCTGCGCGATTTGGAAACCGTCGCGCCCCGGCATCGTGATGTCCAGGACTGCGATGTCGGGGTCGAAACGTTGTGCCGCGTCGAGCGCCTCGCGAGCGTCGGTCACGGCAGCGACCACGGTGACGTGAGGCGCAAGCATCCGCGTCAACGAGCGCAGAACTTCTGGATGGTCGTCAACCAGCAATACTTTCGGTTTGACGACGGAGGCCCCATTCACCGCGGGCCGGAAAGACTTCACAACCGGGCAAGCATACGCCTGTTGGTAGCAACCTCGTCAAGTATTGACAACGGTGGCTAGGACGTGCCCCTCGTCGTCGCGGCCTTGCTGGCTTCTGGCGAGTCGGGCGGGACGATCTTTGGCCGCCTGAATGCCCCCATGCCGATGCCAATCAACGCGGCACCCGCGGCAATCGACACCCCCGCGATCACTGGAATCAACACGTTCGCGGCTTCATTCCGCTCCCGCTGATTCTGATCGCCGACGACTCGTTCCTGTTGTTCCTGATTGCCCGCAATCGCGGCGTCCTCACGGACGTCGTTCGTCTCTGACATGCCTGTGATGCCGTAGGCCGCCGCCATGAGGCCAACAACGAGAATCAGGATGCCGAGCAGCACTTTGCCTTTCATTGCCTGCCTCCGCGCGTCTGCTGTGCAAGACATATTCCCGTGCGCAGATGCAGCCTTTTCCCGGGCGCTGCAATTTGTTCAAACTGATCAGCTGAAATGAAGAGAATTGCCGAGTTTTTCCAGTCGTGGGACCGCTCATGGGAGTGGCAGCGCAGTTGCACGTGGGGATGAGAGGGGGAAGAGATGCGCCACGCCGACCCTGCCTCAGGCCATGTCATGCACGAGGTTGATACGCAGAATCTTGCGCCCAGCCTCGACCATCTCGAATCGGATCCTGCTCGCTTCCGCTGTGTCGCGCTGCCATTGCTGTTGCCTGGCACCTCGCTGACACTCCATACCCGCAACACGTGCTACCGCATGGTGGTCGTGGACGGGACCGACAGGCGTGTGCGGATTACGGGAGGCAAACTGTTCCCGGAGGGTACCGACGCCCAGGTTGTCGGTGCGATTGACGACGAGAACGTGAAGGTCGGGTGGATCGTTGAAGGCTTCCAGCTCGAATTGACCACCGAGCGCGGGCCCGTCCTCACGTCGACGGTCGAGTCCGTCGACGTGGCCTCTGGAACTAAAAACTAGTTCTTCGTTTCTTTAGAACGCCTGCCCAATACTGAAATAGAACCGGCTGCTTGGTTCGCCTGGGCGCGGATCGATGACGAATCCGTAGTCGCCGCGCAGCAGCACCCACGGCGTGCGCACGCGCAGGCCGATGCCTACCGATTGGCGAATGTCGGTGAACGAGAAGTCGCGCACCGTCGGATAGACGTTGCCGATGTCAACGAAGGCAACTCCGTCGACGATGCTGACGAGTGGCACTCGCAGTTCGTTGTTCAGCACCAGCATCGCTTCGCCACCCAGCGGTGTGCGATCCAACCCAATCGGGCCGAGGGCATTTTGCGCGAAGCCGCGCATCGTGGCGCTGCCGCCCGCGTAGAAGCGCTCGGTCCTGGGCACCGGCTGCTCGCTGCCTCCCAGCGCCCACGCGAGGCCGATGCGAACGCCGGTAGCGAACACCAGTCGAGGCCGGATCATTTCGTTGG
>JAICEG010000229.1 GCA_025924295.1 Vicinamibacteria bacterium | reverse complement strand
GCCGAACCGCCTCAGCCGATGAACAATGTGCAAGCTGATCGCTTGCCCGTAACGGCCGTATTTCCAAAGCAATTCGAGATAACAATCCTGAGTCTGCCGTAGGGGCGAGATTACCCGTCACAGGGGAAGCTAGGCAGTACAAACGGCAACCGCCACGATCTTTCAAGGGAACAACTTCGTTGGGACTGTCACTTCTACCCACGATTAATCGCGGGGACCGCTGCGGAGTTCGCGACTGCCGTGCTTCAAACACGGCGGCTCTGTGACGATCGTCTCGTGTGCCGTTCTGGTGTCTGTCCATGGAACAAGCTCGACGTCGATCGGCACCCTTTACGATCGGCTGGGCCACCTCTTTTACAAACAAATGTAGAGAAGCGCTCCACCCACGGCGCCCGAACGCTGCTGGCAGGGCTCCTCCGCCGGCCTCAGTAGCATAGGGCTCGCCATCAGATCTGCCTGGAACCTCGACCGGTTCGTACCGCCGTGGGTCGCGGCACAACTCATCAATGGCCATGCTCATCCATGGGGCGACGGGTGAGCGCCGATGTTCTGCTCGCGCGGATCGGGGGATCAGAGGAAGGGATGGAGCGCGGGTCGGGGCGTGACCGTTGATCGCTGTCGATTGAGGATGTGAGTTCGATTCATTGAAACAAATCGAGACTCAGCCATCTCGGCCAACAGCGATTCAACGATCACAGATCACCAAATCAAGAATGGCCGGACTCTACGATTTCGGTACGAGTTTCAGGATCCGCCCCTTGGCGTTGTCGGTCAGCAGGTAGATAGCGCCATCAGGTCCCTGCCGCACGTCGCGATAGCGATCGCGCGACGGCTGCAGATCCTGCAGCAGCCGCTCTTCGCCGACGATCTGGTCGCCCTTGACCGCCAGCCGCACCAGGTTCGTGCTGCCAAGCCCGCCGATGAACATGCTGTTCTGCCACGCCGGGAACAGCTTCCCGGTGTAGAAGATCATCCCGCTCGGCGCGATGTTCGGGTCCCAGTAGTAGCGCGGCTGCTCCATGCCGTCCTTCTGCTGGATGCCGCCAGTGATGGGAGGACCCTGATATTCGATGCCATACGCGATCGTCGGCCACCCGTAGTCCTTGCCCTTGCGCGCGACGTTGACTTCATCACCGCCGCGGGTGCCGTGCTCGACTTCCCAGAGTTCGCCGGTCTGCGGATGCAGCGTGGCCGCCTGAACGTTGCGATGGCCGTACGACCAGATCTCGGGCCGCACCCCGTCCTTGCCGACGAACGGGTTGTCCTTGGGAATCGAACCGTCCGTGTTGATGCGCGCGATCTTGCCGATCAGGCTGTCCATGTTCTGCGCCTGCATGCGGCCCTCGGTGATCGAACGGTCTCCCATGGTGACGAACAGCGTGCCGTCGCGACCGAACACCAGGCGGCCGCCGAAGTGCAACGGCGAGTTGAGCGACGGCGCCTGATGGAAGATCACCTGGACGTTCTCGACCTTCGGCGCTGCACCGTCGACGAACTTGCCGCGCGCCACCGCCGTGTTGTTCATGCCGCCGTCTCTCGGCTCGGCATAGCTCCAGTAGATCAGTTGATTCTTCTGGAAGCTCGGATCGAGTGCGACGTCCAGCAACCCGCCTTGCCCGCGTGCATCAACCATCGGGAGGCCGGCCACCGGTTCCGACATCTGCTTGCCGTCGGCGCTGATCACACGCAGCCGCCCGGGGCGCTCGGTGACGAGCATCCTGCCGTCCGGCAGGAACGCCATCCCCCAGGGATTGACGAGCCCTTCGGCGACCGTGACGACCTCGAAGGCGACGCTGGTCTTCTGCTCGGGCGCGCGCGTCTGCCCGGTGAATGCCGGCTTCTGATCCGGCGCGTTCGGCGGACGGGTGTTCAGTCCGTTCTCGGGTCCTCCGCCGGGAGGGCCACCGCCGCGTCGGCCGCCGGGAGGGGCACCTGCAGGCGCACCTGCGGGTGGAGCACCGGGTTGTTGAGCGGCCACATACAGCGTGGAGCCGAGGGCAAACGCAACTGCCACCGCAAGCACGACTCTGTTCATCATCAAATCTCCGTCTCTACGAATCGCATGATCATGTCACGAGAGGGCATCGCAGGACCACGTCCCTGAGTGGGTGCCCCTCAGCGAGCCCGCGTCCGCTTGCGAGCGGCCGGTGCCGGTGGCCGGCTGGACGACCGGGCGATCATCACTTCCGTCGATTTGATAATCGCCAGCGCATCGTCACCACGCCGGAGTTTCAGCGCTCGAACGGCATCGGCGGTGATGACCGCCGTCAGCGACTGATCGCCGACCCGCAGACGCACCTGGGCGAGGAGGCCATCGATGCGGACTTCGTCGATGAATCCACTGAGACGGTTTCGAGCACTGAGCCCGTCCAGCGATTCGTCGGCTGACGCCACCACGCGGCGCTTCGTCTCCGGCTGCTGACGCGCCAGCAGACGCTCGATTTCGGATTCCGCCACGCGATGGTGTCCACCTTCGGTGCGGGTCGTGCGGACCTGGCCGGTGTGAACCCACCGTTTCAGGGTCGAGTAGGCGACGCCCAGTCGCTCGGCGGCCGCACGGACAGTCAGGAGCGCCATACGTCCTCTATTCTACGTTTCTGCACCAGAATAGGTCGATACAATCCAACAGGTAAGTCGATTTAATCCGGATCGTGAGTACACTAGGCGAGCGATCATGTCACGCCGCATCGGATCCGTGCTGCTCGTCATTGTGCTCGCCGCCGCCTGTGGCCCCGTGCCGGCCGCGGCGCGCCCGAGTGTTGCGGCAGCGGCCAACCTGAATTTCGCCCTGACCGAGATCGCCGCACAGTTTGCGCGCGATCGGGGCACCCCGGTCGAGGTCGTTTTTGGCGCGTCAGGCGCGTTGACCCGGCAGATCCATGACGGCGCGCCATTCGAGTTGTTCCTCGCCGCCGACGAGGAGTTCCCCCGCCAGTTGGCGGCCGCCGGTCTCACACGGGACGACGGCGTTGTCTACGCAACCGGACGACTGGCGCTGTTCGCCCCGAAAGGATCGCCGCTGACGGTGGATCCGCAACTCGATGGCCTGGCCCGTCTCGTGAGCAGCGGCGGCGTCACTCGATTTGCGATCGCCAATCCTGAAGTCGCGCCGTACGGGCAGGCTGCCGAAGCCGTGCTGCGGAAGCGGGGCTTATGGGATGCGATTCGGTCTCAGCTGGTTCTTGGCGACACCATCGCGCAGGCGGCGCAGTTTGCGACAACGGGTAATGCGGTCGGTGGTCTGGTCGCCTACTCACTCGTGCTCGCTCCCGGATTCGCCGAGCGCGGGACCTATGCGGTGATTCCTGACGCGGATCATCAACCACTGCGCCAGCGCATGGTTCTGCTCAAGCACGCGGGCGACACGGCGACCCGGTTCTACGCGTACCTTCAGGGCGACGCGGCGCGGGCGATTCTCCGCAAGCACGGATACGGGGTGGCGAACTGATGGACTGGACCGCGCTCAGCGTTTCCCTCTGGCTTGGCGCCGGGACGATCGCGATCCTCTTGCCATTCGGCATCTGGCTCGGCCGCCTGCTGGCGGTGCGCCAGTTCCGCGGCAAGCTGGTGGTCGAGGCGCTCGTCACCGTGCCACTGGTGCTGCCACCGACGGTGCTCGGGTTCTACCTGCTGGTGACGTTTGGTGCGCGCTCGCCTCTCGGTCAGGCCTTCCACGCCATTGTGGGTCAGTCGCTGCCGTTCTCGTTCACCGGGCTGCTCGTGGCGTCGGCGATCGCCAACCTCCCATTCGTGGTCCAGCCGATTCAACGCGGGTTCGAGGCCATTCCATCGGACATTCGGGACGCGGCGGCCTGCTGTGGACTCTCGCCGTGGCAGCGATTCGCGCGCATCGAGCTGCCGCTCGCATGGCCGGGCGTTCTCACCGCGGCCATCCTGGCCTTCGCACATACCCTCGGTGAGTTCGGTGTCGTGTTGATGGTGGGCGGGAATCTGCCCGGTGAGACGCGCACGCTCAGCATCGCCATCTACGATCGGATGCAGGCCTTCGACGACCGGAGCGCAGGCGTCATGGCGGCAACGCTGCTCGTCATCGCGGTCGTCACGCTGATGCTGACCACGACGCTGTCGCGCCGGGCAGGCTTTGCCCGTGGCTGATCGCCGCCTGTCGGTCAGCCTGCGACAGCCTTCGCCCATTCCACTCGATCTCGAGTTCACCTGCGATCCCGGCGACGTCCTCGCCATCTTCGGGCCGTCGGGCAGCGGCAAGACCACCATCCTGCGCAGCATTGCCGGCTTGTATCGTCCCGGCCACGCCGTGGTGATGTCCGGCCCGGACACCTGGAGCAATACTGCGACTGGCGCGTTCGCTCCGCCGCATCAGCGAGCTGTCGGCGTGGTATTTCAGGAGTACGCGCTCTTCCCGCATCTCTCGGCGCGCGGCAACGTGATGACCGCGCTCGGGCATCGACCGCGCGGGGACCGTCGTGCGCGCGCCGATGAACTGCTGGCGCTGGTACACCTGGCCGATCATCACGACCGGCGTCCGCGCGAACTGTCGGGCGGCGAACGTCAGCGCGTCGCTCTCGCACGGGCGTTGGCGCGCGAGCCGGCGGTGCTGCTCATGGACGAACCGTTTGCCGCCGTCGATCGAGCGGTGCGCCGACGGCTGCAGGACGAGATCGACAGCCTGCGAAGGACGCTCGACATTCCGCTCGTCCTGGTCACGCACGACTTCGAGGACGTCGTGCGCCTGGCGACGCACTTGCTGCTGCTCGATCGCGGGACCGCGGTCGCATCCGGCCCGTTGGCGAACCTGATGAGTCGTCCCGACCTGACGTGGTTGCGCGAAGCCGTGGGGTTGGGCAGTGTGTTCGATGCGCGCGTGGTGCGCCGGGACTCCGAGCGCGGGCTGCTCGAACTGGCCTTCGCCGGCGGCGCCCTCCTCGCATCTGAACGAGCGATCAGGGTCGGGACGGTCGTGCGCGTGCGGATACCTGCGCGTGAAGTCATCCTCGCAGCGCGCGAGCCAAGCGGGCTCAGTCTGCACAACGCGCTGGCCGGCACGGTGTCTGCGCTCAGCAGCGACCCCGCCTTCGATCACGTCGTCGTGCAGCTCACCGTCGGCGGCGTCAGCCTGCTGGCGGAGGTGACGCGCGATGCGATCGCACGGCTCGACATTGCTGTCGGCAGGCCACTCTACGCACTGGTCAAGTCGGTGTCGATCGACGTCATCAGTTCAGAAACGACTTAGTACGACTTAAGTCGATTTGATGGTGCAACTAGAACCGATATAGATTGTGGAGATGAGCGGAGCCTGGTGGCGACGAGTGTGTCCGGGCGTCGTGGTACGACGGTCGCTTTCAATCTGCCTCACCATCGCGTGCCTGTGCAGCGCCGGATCGTTACCCGCCCGTGCCCAGGTGGCGGCGGGGGAAATCACCGGTGTGGTGAAGGATCAGGCTGGTGCCGCCGTTCCCGGCGCGACCATCACCGTCACGGAGAGGCGGACCAATCGGCAGCGAGTGGTCGTGTCTACCGAGGACGGCGTCTACACCGCCGCGAGCCTGGCGCCGGGGAACTACGACGTCGATGTCGAGCTCCCTGGCTTCGCGTCGGTGCGCCGCGAGGGGATCCGTCTTACCACCGGTGAGAAGGCGCGCATCGACTTCGCCCTCACCGTCGGCGGCGTTCAGGAAAGGGTGACGGTTGTCGCGGACGCGCCGGTGGTGCGCGTCGAGACCGCGAGCCTTGGGACCGTGGTGGAGAACGAGCAGGTCGAGCAGTTGCCGCTGAACGGACGCCTGTTCATCATGCTCGCTGCCATCGCCCCTGGCGTCGCCTTGCCGCCGAACTCCCTGTTGCCCCGCATCAACGGCGGTCGACCCCGTACGAACGAGTACCTGTTCGACGGCATCTCGGTGCTGCAGCCGGAGCCTGGGCAGGTCGCCTACTACCCGATCATCGATGCCATCCAGGAATTCAAGATCGAGAGCAACAGCGCGCCGGCGGAGTTCGGCCGGTTCAACGGCGGGGTGGTGAACCTCACCACCAAGTCGGGTGGAAACGCGTTTCGCGGCACGCTGTTCGAGTTCTTTCGCAACGAGAACCTGAACGCCAGAAACTATTTCCAGAGGTCGAACCCGGTGAAGCCCGAGTACCGCCGGAATCAGTTCGGCGGCGTGCTCGGGGGACCTCTCGTGAGAGACCGGACGTTCTTCTTCGTCGACTATCAGGGTCAGCGCCAGTCGATTGGGCGGACGGTGACCTCTGTCGTTCCGACGCTGTTGCAGCGGCAGGGGATCTTCACCGAGCCGATCGCCGGGCGGGTGCCGACCATCTACGATCCGCGAACCACCGTCGGCTCGACTCGCCAGCCGTTTCCCAACAACACGATTCCAGGAAGCGCGATGGACCCGATCGCACTGTCGCTGCTCAATCGCTACCCATTGCCGACGTCTGCCGGAACCTCGAACAACTACACCCGGACGGCGAATGAACTCGACCACCAGGATCAGGGGGACGTGCGCCTCGATCACAAGTTCGCGTCCGGCCGGGATCAGGTGTTTGGACGCCTGACGTACTTCAGCGGTCAGGCCGAACCGGTCACTGCGTTTCCAGACGGCAGTGGAACCATTCCGGCCGGCAGTCTCGCAGTGGGACCGCAAACGACGAAGGCGTGGGCGCTTGCATCGAACTATCAGCGCACGTTCTCGGACACGCTCCTGAACGAGTTGCGCGTAGGCGATACGCGTCGCAGCGTCGATCGGACCGCGGCGGGATTGCCCTCACCTGCGGGGACCGCTCTGAACATTCCGGGGATCCCCGTGAACGGGGCATTCGCCGATACGCTACCCACGTTCGCTCCCAATGGCTACCAGCAGATTGGGTCTCCTCAGAACACGGCATCGGACTTCGGCACCAGCGTCACGCAAATCGCCGATACGCTGACTTGGCTGAAGGGCCGGCATACCGTGAAGATGGGCCTCGACTGGCGATGGGAACGACTCAACGTGGTCCAGCCCCCATGGCCCACCGGCAACTTCACGTTCAGCACCGTCGGCAGCGACTTGCCCGGGGTCACCGGTACCGGCAATCCGTTCGCGAGCTTTCTGCTCGGGCACGTGCAGAACTTTGCGATCTCGTTCCAGCAGTCGGACATCAAGGAACGTGCACACATTCAGGAGTACTTCATCCAGGACGACTGGAAGATCTCCGACCGCCTGACCATCAACCCGGGGCTGCGCTACACGTTGAACTTCCCGTCCACGGAGATCAACGGCCAGACCGCGGTCTTCAACCTGAAGACGCGGGTGCTCGACTACCCCGGCGACGAACCGGTACGGCCGCTCAAGAAGAACAACGTCGGCCCCCGCTTCGGCGCCGTGTATCGCCTCACGGATCGGACGGTGCTGAGCTCGGGCTACGGCCTCATCTGGATCGAAATGGCCGGTATCACCACACCCTTCACCACGCCGACGTTTCCGTTCCTGCAAGAAGCCACGCTCCGAACGCTCGACAACATTTCTCCGGCGTTCGTCCTGGCGAACGGCCCGAGGACGGCACCGATCGAGCCCACTCCGACTGCCGGCCTCGGGCAAGGCGTCTTCACGGTCGACGCCGGGCTCGGGTCCGGCTACGCGCAGCAGTGGAACGCCTCGGTGCAGCGGGAACTGACGACGAACACGGTCGCCGAGGTGTGGTACCTCGGATCGAAGATCAAGAACGTTGGCATCCCGGACAGCAATATCAACCAGTTGACTGAGGAACAACTGGGACTGGGCCCGGCCCTGCTCGTCAGGGTCCCGAATCCGTATCTCGGAACCATTCCCCGTTCATCGTCGATCGGCGATCCGACGGTGACGCGTGCGCAGCTGCTGAAACCGTATCCGGAGTACACGGCGGTCAGCTTCTACCGCAACAACGTCGGCGTGACGAACTATCACGGCGTGGCGTTCAGCATCCGTCAGCGCTTTACACGCGGGCTGACATACTCGGCCGCCTACACCTACTCGACGCTGAAGGACACGGCCTCGTCGGTGTTCGACGCGTCGATCCTGACCGGGCCGCTGACCAACGCCGCTGTCGCGGACAGCTACAACCTGGATCGCGACTACGACTACTCGACGGGCGATATCCCCCATTATTTCGGCGCTTCGATCGTCTGGGATCTGCCGATCGGCGAGGGCCGAGGGAACCAACCGGGCGGCGTCCTCGGCATGCTGGCCAGGGACTGGAGTGTCGCCACGGTGGTCACGTTGCAGTCAGGCGTTCCCGTCGCGGTGACGCAGGCGAATTCGCTCGGGTACGCCGGCTTCACCACGCAGCGGCCGAATCTCGCAGGCAATCCTGAATTGCCGTCTGACGAACGGACGCCTGCTCGCTGGTTCAACACAGCGGCCTTTGCGACGGCGAGCCAGTTCCAAATCGGAACGGCGTCGCGCAACCCGGTGCGAGGTCCCTCGTATCGCGATG